>JAJYLJ010000090.1 GCA_021787835.1 Deltaproteobacteria bacterium
GAGACCGCCAGGTTACCGCTAAAAAAATAATAATAAAACCCTTGCGCAGCATAGGCTGGCAGGGGGGGGCAGACTGACCGCGTGCAAGGCCTTTTCCCGCCCGCCTTACCCCTTACACACATGTCTTATGGATATGGGCCTCGCAATACCCGTCTCAGTGTCTGTGGAAGAGATAGTGGGAGTGTATGTGGGAGTGCGCCTTGCCCCCGTGAAAATGCCTGTGCTCGTGGACGAGGTTCACCCGAAGGAGAAGATCGCTGTCGGGGAGTATCTCATCAGCCGACCCGGTCTTCTCCAGCCGGTGCTCCTCCGAAAGGACCGCAACAGTGGCGTTTAATTCGCTTACAAGGGAGAGGTCATGGGTGGCGATGACGATGGTCTTTCCGGCCTCGTTGAGTGCGAGCATGAGCTCGACCAGAAAACACTGGGTGCGCGGGTCAAGGCCGTTTGTGGGCTCGTCGAAGAGCAGGACCTCAGGGTTGATGGTCAAGACGGAGCCTATGGCGACACGCTTTTTTTCGCCGCCTGAAAGCATGTAGGAGGGGCGGTCAGCCAGGTGGGCTATGCCCAGCATGGTCAGGGCCTCTTGCGCCCTCGCCTCGGCCTCGCCCTCTGAAAGCCCGAGCTGCAAAGGGCCGTATAGCAGCTCATCGAGTACAGTCGGGCAGAAAAGCTGTATGTCCGAGTCCTGGAAGATGTAGCCGACACCGGCCCTAAACGACCTTCGGAAGGCAGGGTCCTTGAGCGAGACCTCCGATACCTCATCGCCCCTGAAAAAGACCTGACCGGCATCCGGATGGATAAGCCCGTCCAGTATCTTTAAAAGCGTGGACTTCCCGCTTCCGTTTGCGCCGATTACGGCGAAGCGTTCACCAGATTTGATCCCAAGGCTGACATCCTGAAGGGCGGCGAGCCTTTCATAATAGCTGTAGGTTATACCCTCTGCACGAAGTACCTCTTTCACAGCCATACAATAATACATCCGGCCGTGAAAAACAGGACCCCGGCCATCCAGTCCCTGCCTTCCGGCGTCTTCAGGCTGGGAAGCCTGATCCCGTCCGCAAAGCCCCTTGACATCATCGCACCGAATATCTCTTCATACCTGTGCCTGGACTTTCTGAAGATAAAGGCCATCCTGGACGTGATCCAGCCGCGTGCATCCTTCCCGTCCGCCCCCCCTATGAGACGGCTCTTTTTGGCAAGGTATATGTCGGAAAGAACCTTCGCGAATATGAAGATGTATTTGTGGGCAAGTATCACGATGAGCAGGAATGTGTCAGGGACCCTGAGCATCTTCAGCGCCCTTATGAGTTCATGAAATCTCGTGGTTGACATGACAAGAAAGGTGACGGAGATGGAGTTCAGGACCCTGAGCGTAAGCCTCGAGGCCACCTCTACGCCCTGAATGGTCGGGCCTATCTCCGCAGGGACGCGATATGGGCCGAACTGGCGGGAGGATGCCGTCTTTATGACGGCGAACAGGACGTCTCCCGGTGTGATGACGTTCAATATGGCCGGAAGTGCGGGGAGGAGGCCGAAGAATACGGCAAGCGGCAGGGTCCTTTTTAGAAACCCGGCTGGACTCAACCCGGTGGCCACTGCAAGGGATATGGTAAATACAAAGATGAGCGCCTGACTTGGGATGCCGCCCTTGATCCCGATGATCAGCAGAAAAAACGCCATAAACATGAGTTTTACGCGGGCATCCAGCCTCTGCATAAAGCCATCCGGCATGGCCGTTTCAGAGCGGAGATAGCCGTCCTTTATTATCCCGGCCAGTTGATTGAGAGCGGGTTCGATAAAATTCAATTAGATGAACCTGGCAGGCTGTCAGTCATTATGCCTGATAATCAGCTTTGAAATTAAATAGATAAGACCACCGGCGAGGATGATACCAAGTACCGCCGAAATGATATACGAGCCTGATTGGGCCGCAAGAGATTCACCAAGGCCTTTGATGCTGTAATCAGGAAGGGGCGCGCCCCATAACTCCGAAAACCTTGCCATACCCTGCGGGACATAGCCCAAGAGCCCCTTGATCGTCTCGGGCCCCCATTCGCCCCATGCACCGCCTGCGCCGAATTTATCAGGCAGGAGGATGCCCATAGGGCTCAATACGGCCATAACAAACAGCCCCAGCAACAAATTTTTCTGAAAACGCGTCATGGCGGCCTCACCTGTTCAGGGCCGCTACAAGGCCCTTTTCATTCTTGATGAAATATCCTATAACACCCGCCGTCACAAGGCCCTCCACTATGCCGAAGGCCATCATGTGCTCAAGGACCATCGCGGGCACGGCCACGGACAGAGGGTAAGGCGCATAGAGCGGCAGTCCGTCGGCACCCTTTGCTATGATGGGCTGGATGCCGAATTCAGCTCCAGCCGCCGCGGCCGCAACGACAAGCCCGATGTAACCGGCGAGAAACGCCGCAAGATATATTCTTTTTTTATCCTCAGAGCCCCGCCTCACCAGCCTGAACACCCACCACGAGACAAAAGGCGCGACCACGGCCATATTGAAACAGTTCGCGCCGATGGCCGTGACGCCGCCGTCTCCGAATACAAGGGCCTGGATTATCAGGACCACTGAGACGGCGATGACGGCGGCCCATGGGCCGAGAAGCAGGGCTATGAGACCGGCGCCCACGGCGTGGCCTGTCGTCCCCCCTGGAATGGGGACATTGAACATCATTATCAGGAACGAAAAGGCGGCGGACATGGCAAGATACGGTATCTGCCTCACGGAAAGCTCTTTTTTGATCCAGCGCATGGCGGCCGACCAGAAGGCGACCGATACCCCGTAAAGAGGCAGATAGGTCTGCGGGCTCAGGTATCCGTCGGGTATGTGCATAAAAAATCCTCTCTATACTAATATGCCTTTAGTAACATATATATTATAATAGTAACACTAAGTCAAGGATTTTTTGAATATCAAACCAGTTCCCGTCTAAACTCAGTCTCCCAGTCTGTCCAGTGGACTTTGGATCTTACGGATGTCCCTGGCCATGACATGGGTGTATATCTCCGTGGTCTTGACATCGGCATGACCAAGCAGTTCCTGGAGTACACGGATATTCACCCCGTTTTCCAGCATATGGGTGGCGAAGCTGTGTCTGAGTGTGTGGCAGCCGGCCTTCTTGTCGATCCCGGCCTGCTGTATGGCCCGTTTCACGGCCTTTTGCAGACCTGATTCGAGCACATGATGGCGCATCTCGACACCAGAGCGCGGGTCTATGGAGCGCTCCTTTGCCGGAAACACCCATTGCCAGCCGGTCTCCCGCGCGGCCTTCGGGTATTTTCTGGCAAGCGCCTCCGGGATGTAAACCTCCCCGAAGCCTGCCTCAAGGTCCTGATGATGCAGGGCCTTCACCGCCTCGATATGGACACGCAGCTCATCCATGAGATTGACAGGCAGAATGGTGGTCCTGTCCTTGCCGCCCTTGCCTCCCCGGACAAAGATAAGACCCTGGCCGAAATCCACATCCTGGATGCGCAGGCGGACGCACTCGAGCAGGCGCAACCCGCCGCCATAAAGCAGTTTCGCCATGAGGGCGTGCTTTCCCGACATGAAAGACAGAAGGCGCTTGACCTCCGCCTGGGTGAATACAACCGGCGGTCTCGGCCGGCGCTTGCTGCGCACCGGGGCGATTCCTCCGGTCAAAGGCTTGTCAAGGACATCACGGTAAAGAAACACCAAGGCGTTCAGGGCCTGCCGCTGGCTGGATGCCGACATCTTGCCATCGGTAGCGAGGTGGGAAAGAAAGCGCTCCACATCCTTTGTCCCAAGCTTGTCCGGATGGGTCTTGCCGCCGAAGTGATGGATATAACGGAGTATCCACTGGCAATAGGACTGTTCGGTGCGGTAGGCGTAATGGTAATAACGGAGCACCTCGCGCACCTGGTCCATGAGTTTAAGGTCCGGGTTGGGGTGAAATCTGGATTTATTTTTCTCTTCTTGACTTTCCATAAGCTCATATATAGTATCGCAATAGAGGTAAGGCAACAATAAAAAGGATAATAAATGGACAACCGGCTAGGGAATATTACACATTTTCAAAAAAATATTAAAATAAGCGGAAAACATGTCCATCTATATGTGATGATATGGCGGACGTATTTCTGTTTATTACTATGTTAGACAGCACAGGAAAGCGATCGGGGGGGTGACGATGGAGGTTTCAAAAGCGCGTAGCCTGCTAGAGCGAGGAGGCTTCGAGATCAAGAGCGAAGAGCGCCTTAGTAACAACACGGGAACCCAACTGCGCCTCAAGAACGGCGCCATCGTGAACATCTTCGACAATGGCAACTTCAACGTTCAAGGCAAAAACAAGGCTCAAGTCGAGGATGCGTTACGGAAGGCTGCCGGTGTTCCCGAATCTCCGGTCAGTTCTCCCGTCAAGCGGAAGGTCTTCGTCGTTTATGGACATGACCAGACAAGCCGCGATCAGCTTGAGGCAATGTTGCGCCGCTGGGGTCTAGAGCTTTTGATTCTCGACCAACTACCAACCGAGGGCCAGACCGTGATCGAGAAGCTAGAGGCAGCGATAGCCGAGGCCAGCTTTGGCGTCGTGCTCGCTACACCAGATGACGAGGGTTACCGAGCCAACCGACCTGACGAGAAGGCGTACCGTGCGCGGCAGAATGTTGTCCTTGAACTAGGGATGCTTCTCGCCAACCTAGGGCGACAGAACGTCGCCATCCTGCTCAAGACCCAGGAGAACATGGAGCGCCCGTCAGACATCCAGGGGCTGATCTACGTTCCGTTCAAAGACGACATCGCTAAGGAGGCCGGGGTAAGTCTCGCGAAAACGATGTCCGCCCGCGGGTACCAGATCGATGTCAAGAAGCTCTAGTTGCTGTCTAACACTGCGCTCCAGCCGACCGGCTACAGCGGGCTTCGCCCGCTTCCGCCGTCGGCTGAGCTTGGTCGTTAGCCGTCATGAAGAAAGATCAAATTAAGAAATGCATGTGGTTTCGTGTCCGTCTCCGGCCGTCCGCGATTAGTGTTCTGAACCGTAAGCCGATTGAGCAACGAGACGATATCTGGATTGTTCAAGCTGTAAAAGAAAACGGTGTGGTGGAGCTAAGCAACGTTGCTACAGGACATGTGGCCAAGCTAGGCACAGATCACATCCATCACTTCGACACGGACCCAATGAGCGAAACAGATGGGCTAAAACATGGTTTCTTCACACTCACAGTGCAGGTTTTTATGAATAGAAGTCGTCTGTGGGTAGAGCCGTTGTCCATTTCGGTACGTAGCCGGCTAACAACGGGTTCCAGGCGACGTCGGCGCTGACGCGCCGCCGCGCCTGAACCCGAGCGTTAGCCCTCGAAAGTATCAGTCCATGGATGCTATCGGCACCATTCGCACTCCCTACAAGACAAAGCAGGACTGTCCGATTCAGCCGCTCTACACGTCCGGCGTTTTAGGGCGCGTAGAAATATTGGAACAGTACGCCGAGGGATTGAAGGACATTGAAACCTTCTCCCATATCTATCTGCTTTATCTGTTTGACCGAACCGATGCGATCAGCTTGGTTCGTTCCACCTTTTTGGACGATACCCCTCACGGCATCTTTGCCTCAAGGCATCCGTGCAGACCAAACGACATCGGGATGTCAATCGTCAAGCTCATTCGGAGAGAGGGCAACGCTCTCATCGTCGAGGGTGCAGACATGTTGGACGAAACACCGCTCCTGGACATCAAACCCTATATTCCAAAATATGACGCCATTCCCTCTGCAAGCGAAGGGTGGACAGCCAACAAGCAGTGGCGTCAAAAGCCGGAGGGCCGGGAATGACCACGTTTAGGGCTAACCCGGCAGTCGAGAGGGACGCTTCGCGGCAAAGCCGCTCGCGCCTTTCACTTTTACGTTATGCCGCCTGCTCGGGCAGTGGCCGTTACGGGCGAGGGAGGTGAGTAATCCATGAAGACCTTCGTTGGCATCGTCCTCGGCTTCTTCTCGGGCTTTCTGATCTATATGGCTGCCGCCATGCTCTTCACCAAGGGGGAGCCATCCGGGGCGTTCGTCTTTGCCACGTTCTTCGGCGGATGGGGACTTTCCACGTGGGTTATCGTCCGCGGAGCTCGGACGGTATCGAAGGTGTTCTCTCGAGGGTTTCTCCTCGGAGCGGCTGAATGGCTCGCCATGATCCCCGTTGGTCTTGTCTTGAGCGGAAGGGCGCTCACGGAAACCGTCGGTCAGGGAGGCGGCACCGATGCTGAGCGGGCAGGGGCGACGATCGGCGCTGGTCTAATCTCGTTCGTAACGGGCGGCGTGGCCGTCGTGATGGCACTCGTCTGCCTGATCGGGTTCGCCGTCTCGTACTTCATCGGACGGGAAATGAAGCCAGAAGCCGCAACGCCAACTCGAACCTGCCCGGAGTGCGCCGAACTCATTCAGGCGGCGGCGCGGAAGTGCAAGCACTGCGGCGCCGAAATCACCCAGACGCGGTAGGGATGCGATGCGGCATAACAACCGGTTGCAGCGGACGGTCCGCTGCGCGGCCCGCCGCTGAACCGGAGCGTTAGCAGTCTTATGCCACGACTATTCACCTACACGATTCCCGTCGACGACGGAGCTGCTCCGAATCCATTCCACGGCATGTGTTCCCTCGCCATCTGCAAGCCGGGTATTCGTCGAGTAGCAAAACCAGACGATTGGGTTGCGGGCCTTGGTTCAATGAACGCACCAAGTGGAGACTTGAGTGGCCACTTGGTGTATGCCATGCGTATCGAGGAAGTTTTGTCTTTGCGAGACTACGACCTTAACGCCAGTTCCCGCTGGCCGCACCGCATTCCGAATATTCAGAGTGCGACGCTCCAAGATCGCCTTGGCGACTGCATTTACGACTTTTCCAACGGTTCTCCCATTCAAAGGGCAGGGGTTCACGGGCCAGGCAACGTTGCAACCGACCTCAGCGGCGAGAACGTTTTGGTATCGAGAGATTTCTACTACTTCGGCAGTCGAGCTAGAAAACTCCCCGATTACCTACGCCCAATTTGCCATCAAACTCAAGGTCACCGAAGCAACTCGAACGCGCCCTACTTCGATCAATTTGTTTCTTGGGTTCGCTCCCTTGTCTCCGCGCCTGGGCAACTGTACGGTTGGCCCGATCACATCGTCGAGTGGGGTTCCGTTTCGGCATGTGGCGGCTGCACACCCAGAAAGCTCGATGATGAATTTGATCCAGACTGCTAACCCTGCGGTCCACCGGACCTGCGCAAAAAGCCGCGCAACGCCGGTTACTTCTACGTTAGCCTTTAGTGCAAATTGAGACTATAAGTTGCATTCTACAATTTTGTGTTGTAAAATGAATTTGTGGTATCAATGAGATCAACTCAATCATGGAGGTCAATAAAATGGCGATGGCGGTAAGAATATCGGAAAAATTGGTCGGGGAAGCAAAGAAGTTCAGTAAAATTGATCACCGGTCCTTGACTGGTCAAATAGAGCATTGGGCGCGAATTGGAAAGTGTTCCGAGGAGAATCCAGATTTGACTTATAGCTTGATAAAAGAAATTTTGATCGGAATCGAAGAGTTAA
>JAJYLJ010000091.1 GCA_021787835.1 Deltaproteobacteria bacterium
AGCCATAGAGGTCAATTTGATACACCCCATAGCCATGGAGGAGGGCCTTAGATTCGCTATCCGTGAAGGCGGCCGCACCGTAGGCGCTGGCGTGGTGAGTAAAATAATAGAATAGGCGGGTTGTGTTTGTCATATTGAGGAGTTAAGGTCTGATGATCCCGACAGGAAAAATAAGAATACGTCTCAAGGCATACGATCATAAGCAGCTGGATAAATCTGTTGGCGAAATAGTAGATACCGCCAGGCGTACCGGTGCCAGGGTGTCAGGCCCCATACCGCTGCCGACTTCCATGGGGCGCTATACAGTGTTGCGTTCGCCGCATATAGACAAGAAGTCAAGGGAGCAGTTTGAGTTGCGTACTCATAAGAGGCTTGTGGATATCCTTGATCCGACACAACAGACTATAGACGCGCTTATGCAGCTCGAACTTTCTGCCGGTGTGGATGTAGAAATCAAGTTATGATGTTTGTCAGACAGGCATAAAATTTAAAAGGAATAAACGATGTCAGGGTTAAAAGGCATAATGGGCCGGAAGCTGGGCATGACCCAGACCTTTTCAAGTATGGGCCAGGCCATAGTGGTTACGGTTTTGGAGGCGGGTCCATGCACGGTGCTTCAGAAAAAGACGCGCCAAACCGATGGCTATGACGCGTTGCAATTGGGTTTTATGAAAAAATCCTTTGGCAGGCTTAATAAGCCTGAGCAGGGCCAGGTTAAAAAGGCTGGCCTGGAACATGGCTTTTATTATATTTCCGAGTTTAAAGTTGACAATCCAGATGCGTTTGAGTTGGGTCAGATTGTGACCCTTCAAGACCTTGAATTGCAGCAGATTGTGGATGTCACCGGTGTCAGCAAAGGTCGTGGGTTTGCCGGTACGGTCAAGAAATATGGCTTCAGCAGGGGGCCTATGGCTCATGGATCAAAGCACCATCGCGAAATGGGTTCTGTTGGGCAAAGTGCCTTTCCGTCCCGCGTTATTAAGGGCAAGCGCATGCCAGGAAGGATGGGCGGCCAAGGGGCTACCGTAAAGAATTCCATGGTGATAGATGTCCGTCCTGAAGATAATCTTCTTATGGTAAAGGGAAGCGTACCAGGGGCAATAAATCAGCTTGTCTGTGTAAAATGTAAATAGAGGAGACTTGGGGATTATGGCAACCCTGGTGGTTTATGACTCGCAAAAACAAAAGGTAGGCGATATAAAGGTCAGCGATGATATTTTCGGCCTTACACCAAAAGAGGGGGTTTTGCATGAGGTTGTTAAATGGCAGATGGCAAAAAAAAGGTCTGGAACCGCCTGTACGAAGAATCGTAGCGATGTAAGCGGCGGAGGGAAAAAACCTTGGCGTCAGAAAGGAACTGGACGGGCGCGATCCGGCAGCAATACCTCTCCTGTATGGAGGAGAGGCGGGGCGGTGTTTGGCCCGAAGCCCAGAAGCTATTTTTACAGTATTCCAAAAAAACTCAGGAGGCTTGCCTTAAAGATGGCTCTCAGCGCAAGGTGCCTTGAGGAAAATATATATGTTGTGCGTGATTTTGGGCTCGATGCGATCAAGACAAAGAATTTCAAGCTGCTTCTCAATCGCTTCAATGTGGAAAAAACTCTAATTATAACAGACGGTGAAGACAAAATATTAGAGCTGTCTTCAAGGAACATACCGAACGTTAAAGTGCTGCCGCAGGATGCGCTTAACGTATATGATATACTTAAGCATAAACATGTAATACTAAAAGAATCCACCGTTGGTTTGATAGAGGAGAGGTTGCAATCATGAAAGACCTTTTTTCGGTGATTCATTCACCATTGTTGACTGAGAAAGCGACCTTTCAAAAAGAAAGGGGGAACCAGATAGTTTTTAAGGTGGATAAGAACGCAAACAAGCTAGAGATCAAGAAGGCTGTCGAGCAACTTTTTAAGGTGCGGGTTGAGGCCGTGCAGACAATTACGGTGAAGGGCAAGACAAAGAGGGTGGGGCGTTTTTATGGCAGGCGGCCTGATGTCAAGAAGGCCATAGTAGGATTAAGGCCTGGCGAAAATATAGACTTTTTTTCTGAGGTTAAGTGATGCCTGTTAAAAAATATAAACCTACATCGGCCGGCAGACGTTTCATGTCTGCATCGCAGGATATCGAGATCACAAAAAATACCCCGGAGAAGGCCTTACTTGAAACTCTCAAGAAGAGCGGCGGCAGGAATAATTATGGAAGGGTCACCGCGAGGCATAGGGGCGGCGGGCATGAACAGCATTATAGAAGGATAGATTTCAAAAGAGACAAGCTTTCAGTGCCGGCCAAGGTTGCCGCAATCGAATATGACCCGAACAGATCGGCCCGCATAGCATTGCTTTATTATGTCGACGGTGAAAAAAGATATATTTTGGCGCCGATGGGTCTTGGTCAGGGCGATATCGTTATTTCTGATATATCGGCCGATGTCCGGCCAGGCAATTGTATGGAGCTTAAGAATATACCTCTTGGCACATTGGTCCACAATATTGAGATGAGGCCTGGCAAGGGGGGGCAGATAGTGAGGAGTGCCGGTGCCGCAGCTCAGTTGATGGCAAAAGAAGGGGATAAAGCTCAGCTAAGGTTGCCGAGTGGTGAAGTAAGGGTTTTTCATGGTAAGTGCAAGGCTACGGTTGGGCAGATCGGTAATCTTGAACATGAAAACATATCGCTTGGAAAGGCGGGAAGGAGCCGTTGGCTGGGGATAAGGCCCAGCGTTCGTGGCGTGGCCATGAATCCCGTCGATCATCCTATGGGCGGCGGCGAGGGCAAATCTTCAGGCGGCAGACACCCATGTAGTCCGTGGGGTTGGCCGACAAAGGGTTACAAGACCAGGAAGAAGAAATTCAGTGACGCCTTTATCGTAAAGGCGAGAAAGAAATAATTTTATTGAGGAGTATATCAAGGTGCCAAGATCAGTAAAAAGGGGTCCGTTTGTAGATGAGCACTTGATGAAGAAGATTCTTGCCGCCTCTGATAGCAATGATAGGCGGGTTATAAAGACATGGTCGCGCAGGTCGATGATTGTGCCTCAAATGGTCGGCATGACATTCGCTGTACACAATGGGCGCAAATTCATACCTATTTTTGTTACAGAGAATATGGTCGGCCACAAATTGGGCGAATTTTCTCCAACCAGGACCTATCATGGGCATTCTGCCGATAAAAGGACAAAGGTTCGAAAGTAAGAGACGGGGTATATATAAATGGAAGCTAGGGCAGTTGCTAGGCATATAAGGATTTCGCCACAAAAGGCCAGGCTGGTCGCCGACTTGGTGAGAAATAAGCGCGCCGGGGATGCGGTGCAACTATTGGCTGTTCTTCCTCAAAAGGCGGCCAGGTTAATCAAAAAGGTTCTTGAGTCCGCGGTTGCCAACGCGGATCAGAATCCTAATATTGACGTGGACACGCTTTACGTGAAAAAAGTGGTTATTGACAAAGGGCCACAGTTAAAGAGAATACGCCCAAGGGCGCAGGGCAGGGCGTTTGGCATACTCCACCGCCTTTCTCATATAACGATTGTTTTGGACGAGGCCTAATTAGATAAATGGGAGGCAAAGTTGGGACAGAAAGTTAATCCGATAGGCCTTAGGTTAAATATTACCCGGACATGGGATTCTAGGTGGTATGCAGGGAAAGATTATCCGGCTCTTGTTGTCGAGGATCATAGGCTGAGAGACTATGTAAAGAGGCGCCTTTCCCACGCCGGCATTTCAAAGATAGAGATAGAGCGTGCTGCTCAGCGATTAAGATTGCGCATATATTGTGCGCGGCCAGGGATAGTGATAGGCAAAAAAGGTTCGGAGATAGAGCTGCTGAAGAGGGATGTTGAGAAAATGATCAAGCGGCCTCTGTCGATAGACATTGTAGAGGTTCGAAGGCCCGAAACAGACGCCCAGCTTGTTGCCGAAAATGTGGCCGGACAGTTGTTGAGAAGGGTGTCTTTTAGAAGGGCGATGAAAAAGGCGGTCAGTATGGCCTTAAAGTTTGGTGCCCAAGGCGTTAGGATATCTTGCTCAGGACGCCTTGGCGGGGCGGAAATGTCAAGAAGGGAGTGGTATCTTGAGGGCCGGGTCCCTTTGCATACATTGAGGGCTGATATTGATTACGGCCTTTCAGAGGCCAAGACTACATATGGGATTATAGGTGTGAGGGTCTGGATTTTTAAGGGTGAAGTGCTGCCAGACAAAGAATCTCAGGCTGTCTCTATGGTGGTATAGAGCGGGAGCGTTAAAGAAAGTTTTTTTGTAAAAGAGGTTTTTTTAAATGCTTAGTCCTAAGAAGACAAAATATAGAAAACAGATGAAAGGCCGCATCAAGGGGATGGCCCATAAAGGCTCCACGCTTGTTTTTGGCGATTATGGGTTAAAGGCGATAGGGTCGGGCAAGCTTACAGCTCAACAGATAGAGGCCGCCCGTATAGCAATCAACCGGTTTGTCCGCAGGCGCGGCAAGGTATGGATAAGGGTTTTCCCTGACAAGCCTATTAGCAAAAAGCCGGCCGAGACACGTATGGGTAGCGGAAAGGGCCCTGTTGAATATTGGGTTGCGCCCATACAATCCGGACGCATTTTATATGAGATGGAAGGAGTGGACGAGGTTTCCGCAAGAGAGGCCTTCCGTTTGGCGGCGCACAAGCTGTCAATTCCCACAAAGTTTGTATCAAGGGGGGAGACGCCATGATATCTGCCAATGAATTGAGGGGTATGATTTTTGATGATCTACAAAAAAAAGAAAATGATCTGCGTCATGAGTTGTTCAATTTAAGATTCCAGCATGGCACCCATCAATTGGAAAACGTAATGCGTATAAGGGTGGTTAGGCGTGATATAGCACGGGTGCAAACTATCATGCAAGAGAAGCGATCTCTATGCAAAAGTTAAGTGGAGACCTTGATGAATAGCGAGAAGGGGTTACGTAGAACTCTGGTTGGCGTGGTAGCCAGCAACAAGATGGATAAAACGGTCGTTGTCGTGGTAAGTCGGCGATTTAAGCATCCCATATACGGGAAATATATACAACAACGTCAAAAATATATGGCCCATGACCCGAAAAATATCTGTAGCTTGGGCGATAAAATACTGCTTGAGGAGAGCCGGCCATTAAGTAAGCGGAAGCGCTGGATGGTGCGCGATATTCTCGAGAAAGCCTTATAAGAAAGGAAGGGATCTTGTATGATCCAGCAGGAAACGGTATTGAAAGTTGCAGATAATTCAGGTGCTAAATTAGTTAGTTGCATTCGTGTCCTCGGCGGTACTAGACGTAGATACGCCCGTATCGGTGACTTAATTGTTGTAGCTGTGAAAGAGGCTTTGCCTAATTCAAAGGTAAAAAAAGGCGATGTGGCCAAGGCTGTTATTGTGCGCACCACAAAAGAGCTGACAAGACCGGACGGATCATTGATACGTTTTGACGAGAATGCCGCTGTGTTGGTGAATCAATATGGGGAACCAATTGGCACTCGTATTTTTGGGCCGGTTGCGAGAGAATTGAGGGCAAGGAGATATATGAAAATTATATCGCTGGCCCCGGAAGTTTTGTAAATTAGCCTTGCAGATTGAGGATTGAAAATAATGAAAGCAATTAAAACGAGTCTTTGCAAAAATGATCGTGTAATGGTTATGACCGGCAAAGATAAAGGTAAGTCAGGCAAAATAATTGAAATTTTGCACGGTAAAGACAGGGCTCGCGTGGAAGGGATAAATTTAGTTAAAAGACATACTAAGCCTGGCCCAAATTCCAAGGGCGGCATTGTAGAGGTGGAGGCGTCAATACATCTTTCTAATCTTATGCTTATATGTCCTAAATGTGCCGAGCCAGTCAGAATTTCTCATAAGGTATTGGATGATGGTAAAAAAATACGCGTCTGTAAAAAATGTTCTGACGCAATTCCTCTTGAAAAATAAAGCAAGGTAGGGTTGGAGGCATTATAAATGGTGCTCGTGGAACAACAATATAAAGAGGTTAGTATTCCAGATTTAATGAAACATTTTGGATATACTAATCCATTACAAGTTCCGAGATTAGAAAAAGTGGTTCTAAATATGGGCTTGGGTGAAGCTATACAGAACCCAAAAATAATTGACAGTGCTTCAGAAGAGTTGACAAAAATAGCAGGCCAGAAGCCTGTCATAACCAGAGCCAGGAAATCTATAGCCGCTTTTAAGCTACGCCTGGGAGTCCCTATAGGTTGTTGTGTAACCTTGAGAAAGCAAAGGATGTATGATTTTTTAACAAAACTTATCCATGTAGCAATCCCGAGAATCAGAGATTTTAGAGGTATATCCAATAAGGGATTTGATGGTAGAGGTAATTATACCCTTGGCATAAAAGAACAACTTATTTTCCCAGAGATAGAATATGATAAAATTGATAAAATTAAAGGTCTTAATGTTACAATAGTTACTACTGCCAAGACTGATCAAGAGGCCCGCTATCTTTTGGCTAGTATTGGGATGCCATTTCGTAAGTAGATAAGGAGATAACATTGTCTAAAAAGGCTTTATTAATAAAGGCGCAGCGTGAACCTAAATTCAAGGTTAGAAAATATAATAGATGTCCTATCTGTGGACGTCCAAGAGGCTTTTTGCGCCAATTCGGAATTTGTAGAATATGTTTCCGCAAGATGGTTTCTACAGGTTTAATTCCAGGCGTAATCAAGGCTAGCTGGTAATTGAATTTTATATACAAACACAGGAGTATTTATCTATGGGCATGACTGATCCTATAGCGGATATGTTAACACGCATAAGAAATGCTATATCGGCTAGACATGAACGTGTTGATATACCATTTTCTAAATTGAAGGTTAATATAGCAAAGCTTATGAAAGATGAGGGCTATATTGCTAATTATCGTCTCATAAAAGATAAAGGTCATGAGATATTGCGGGTAAGTTTAAAATATGTAGATAAGAATCCTATTTTACTTGGCATAAAAAGATTGAGTACGCCAGGCAGAAGAAATTATTGCAGCCACAATGAATTACCTATAATTCGGGGGGGGCTTGGCATAGCAATTATATCTACATCAAAAGGTATTTTAACTAGCACTCAAGCGAAAAAAGAGAAAGTGGGCGGCGAGTTAGTCTGTGCAATATGGTAATTAGGAGAGTAATTAATGTCTCGAATTGGAAAAAAAGTTATTCCTATACCTGCTAATACAAAGATAGAATTTAATAGTAATAATATTACTGTATCTGGACCAAAAGGAACATTAACAAGACAAGTTAGCGCATTAGCAGACTTAGAAATAACAAGAGAATATATTCTTGTTAAAAACATAGATGAGTCAAGGAGAGCGCATTCTATACATGGTCTTACTCGTACTATATTAAACAATATGGTGGTAGGCGTAACTAATGGATTTAAGAAAGAACTTATTGTAACGGGCGTTGGATATAAGGTGGAAGAAAAAGGCAATACATTAATATTTAGCTTAGGCTATTCACATCCGATAGAATTTGTGCTTCCCAAAGGTATTACCGCAAAGATAGATCGGCAGAAGATAATGCGCATAATATTGGAGGGATATGATAAAGAAT
>JAJYLJ010000092.1 GCA_021787835.1 Deltaproteobacteria bacterium
CTTATCCAGCAGTCCGAGCCTTCCCTCCGTGAAGGCGCCGCAGCTGTCATACCTTGAGTTCGGGTTATAAGGCGCACCTGTGTTATGTGAGTTGTCAGCCTCGATCCTGTCCCATTGGCCGCCGGCGACAAGCCTGAAGTCACCGCCAAGATCGAATGTCTTTTGAAGATTAGCCCCCTGCGTATATGTATCTATCGATGTGATATCTGAGTTGCCGGGGCCGAAATTCATGCCCTCATGCCATTCGCCCTTTTCGGTTACGTGATAATAGCCTGCGTCGATCGTTTTCGTCTTGTATTCCACATCAACGCCGTCCCTTTCCTTCCTGTTAAAATTATCAGGATCAGGGGCATATCTCGGCCCTGGAGAACCTATGGCCCATCCCCTCCAGTGCTGAAGGCCCATGGATATGTGATGGCCGTCGAGAAACTTGTAACCCAGACGTAGCGACGCCGTCTCGTCGTTATAAGCCGTATTCCTGATCCTGCCGTAGTTCCTGGTATCATAGTCATCCTCTGACGAACGGCTGCCGGAGAGATAAAAATCAAAGGGCCCCTTCTTTCCGCTCAGCTCCGCCTCTGGTCTCCAGTAGTCGTATGAGCCGGCCTCGCCGCCAATGGAGCCGTGGACGCCCTCTTTTCTCCCTTCTTTTGTTATGACGTTGATGACGCCGCCCATGGCGGAAGAGCCGTAGAGGACGGATGCAGGCCCCTTCACGATCTCTATCCTTTCTATGTCTCCGGCGGGGATCTCCGCAAGATTCACGGTGCCTGCAAGGTGGCCGTTGACTAAAAACAAGACCCTGCTCTTAAGTTCGCTAAAGAGGTCCGTCGTCAACCCCCATACCCCGATCGTGCCTGTAAGTGCGCCTGGATATTTCTGGACATGGCCGATCCCCGCCTCTGCAATAAGGTCGCCAGCGTCCTCGGCCGTCGAGTTCTTGATGTCTTCACCGGTGATGACCTGGACATCGGCAGGGACGTCTTTTTCAGGCTCCGCAATCCTCGTAGCGGTTACGACGACCTCGCCAAGCGGCGTCGCCGCCTCATCCGCATACAAAGGGGCGACGGACAGGCTGAAAACCAAAGAAAGAAAAAAGAAATGGATTCCTGCTGAAAATAAAACACCTTTCATCTCTTCCTCCCTCGAGAAGTATTGTTGGATTTTTATGGCCTGGACAGGTCTTCCGGCTTAAGGGCGCTGTCTATTCCTACTCACCCGCCTTCCCATCAACTTAACGGTTCAAACTGTTTGAACTGTATAAACGGTTTAAACCGTTTCATTTGACAGTGGCTTCTTTACTGGGCTTTCGTTCCCTTCACGGCTGCGGGGCAGTGGAGGACTCACACCTCTCTTCCCTGGCATCCGGCCATCACTGATCTTAACTATTGATTTTTATAGATGTCCCGCACCTAATAATACGTCATTTGACATCACCTCCCTTCAAAAAACGTGGAACTGATCAAGGGCCGGCACCCTCTGTCTTTTTCATCCGGACCATATCAAAGAGACAGCCGGATTTCAATTCTTCAATGGTATGATAGTCCGCATCAAGCCGCGACGCTATCTGACATGCGAGTCCGGTCCTGAAAAACCCGGCCTGGTCTTCCGTATCGACAACGATATAATCAGCAGACCTCAATCCGCTTAAGAGCTGCGTCATCTTTTCTATCTCCTGGTCTATCGGGGCGTCTGAAAGGCCCTGATTTGCCCTGCCGTCTGTTATGAGCACGCCGATGACCCTCGTCTCAGGAGACCTGGCCGTCACACGTTTGATGAGCCTGTATGTCTCCATGAGCCCGGCGGTCAATGGGGTCTTGCCGCCGACAGGTATCTCTTTCAGCCTCTTGGAGGCAAGCTCGACGCTTGATGTGGGCGGCAACACCACCTCGGCCCTGTCTCTTCTGAAGACGATCATGGAGACCCTGTCCCTTTTCTGATAACAGTCCATGAGCAGGGACTGGACGGCCCCCTTTGTCTCCACCATCCTCCTCCTGGCGCCCATCGAACCCGATCCGTCCACGACAAAGACCACGAGGTGGCCCATCTTCTTCTCCCTCTGTTTGAACCTCATGTCATCGTCGCGGATCAGGACCATATCCGTCCTGCCCCTTGCCTTCTGATACGGGGCCGCAGCCCGGAGCGTCGCATCTATGGCTATGTCATCCCTCTTTCTCTGGATGCTCTTTATATACCTGCCGCTCTTGTCCCTTGACCCCGTCTTTGTCCTTCTTCCTGATTCAAGCCGGTTTATCCGGTCTTTTTTGAGCATTATCCTCTTTGTCCTGAAAGATGCGCCGATATCAAATACCTCTTCCTTCCGGCTTGCCTCCCTTTGCTGGCCATTCTCTTCATTTGATGACGGCTCGCCGCCGTCCCGGTCAGAACGGGATTCATTAGGCGCGGGGCGCTCATCGCCAGGCTGAGCCCCGTGCTGTTGCCCCTGCCCGTCATGCCCTTCGGACCCGGTCTGTTCCCCGTGTTCCTGATGCCCTTTCTGTTGTTCCGTGTGCTGCTCCTGACGTTGCTGCACTTGTTGTTGCTGCGGAGTCCTCTTTCTGTGCGCGAGCACAAGAGGGGCGACGGCGTCCACATCGTCCCTCGTCACCTCCATGGAGCCGCGATAGGCGGCGTGCGCACGTGAGGCGTACATGAGACAGATGTCGCCCCTCGACCCTGCAAGGTTGGCTTCGATGCCCATCTGCACGATATAATCCATTGTCTCGACCGGGATGGTCACATCCTTCAAAAAAAGGCGGCAGGAGCGGATCCTTTCACTCAACTCATGATCCCCCTGCCCAAAGGAGGGCAGCCCGAATACCTCGGGCGCAACCGTCTTCATGATCTCAATCCGCTGACGGACGTCTTTCAGCCCTTCACACAAGACCATCATGCCGAAACGATCGAGCAGATGGGGCGAAAGCACCCCTTCCTCTTCGTTCATGGTTGCAACGAGGATGAACCGCGATGTATGTCTGAGCGCAATCCCTTCCCGTTCGATGATGTTTTCACCAAGGCCCGACACCTCAAGTACGAGCGATAGCATCTCGGGTGAAAGCAGATTGACATCATCAACATAGACAACGCCGTGATCGGCCCGGCTCAGGATGCCTGGCTGAAAGACCCTCCTGCCCGCCTTGATCGTCTCTTCGATGTCTATGCCCCCCAAAAGGGCGTCTTCAGTGACATTGAGCGGAAGCTCTATAAAAGGGGTGTCTTCGGGCAGTATCTTTTTAAAAAGCCTGGAGAGCGTTGACTTGCCGCCCCCCTTTCCGCCGGTGAACAGGACACCCCCGCACCCAGGGTCGATGGCGTTTAATATCAACGCAAGCTTTGCGTCTTCGTGTCCGGCAAAATCACTGAACATCATGGCTGAATCCCATGGAAAGCGCGGCCTCAAGCCTTCTCATATCCATGCCCATCGCCTCAAACGGAAGCCTTTTCATCCTGTGACTCAGGGCAGGCCCGGCCACGTCCCTGATGTCGTCACCGGTTATAGTGGATGCCATATATGAAGGACCGCTCATGAGCCGCATGTCTTTATGCTCATCCTCGCCTGCCGACCTGAATGCGGCCAGGGTCATCGCCGCCTTCATCATCACGATGTCGGCCCTGTGGCCGTCAAGCTCAAGGGATGCGGTGATGCTGACGATCTGTTCAAGTACGGTGTCTGAGGGTCTGATATGACCAAG
This sequence comes from Deltaproteobacteria bacterium, assembly GCA_021787835.1. Lineage (GTDB taxonomy): Bacteria > Desulfobacterota > Dissulfuribacteria > Dissulfuribacterales > Sh68 > JAJYLJ01. The sequence continues at coordinate 3,693 of JAJYLJ010000092.1, forward strand.
CCTCTCCTTTGCCGCCTCGATCCTCTTTGAGAGCATGTCCTGTCCGGTTTGCCATTCAGCCGTGAACTTCTCCGGATCGGCATCAAAGGCCGCCTTTCTCCTGAGTATCTCCACCCTCTCAGCCTTGTTCGCGATCGACCCCACCTGCACGCACAGGCCGAATCTGTCCAGGAGCTGCGGCCTCAGGTCGCCTTCCTCCGGGTTCATCGTGCCTACGAGAATAAACCTTGCAGGATGGGTGAAGGACACCCCTTCTCTCTCGACCGTATTTACCCCCATGGCCGCCGAATCCAGCAGCAGATCCACTATGTGGTCTTCAAGGAGATTCACCTCATCAACGTATAAAAAATTCCTGTTCGCCCCGGCGAGTATGCCGGGTTCGAATCTCTTTTCACCTTTTTTGATGGCGTGTTCGATATCGAGCGTGCCTATCAACCTGTCTTCGGTGACACCGAGCGGCAGCTCCACGACCTTCATCTTTTTTCTTTCCCGCTCAAGGCGGCCTTCCTTCTCCAGCGTCTCCCTGCATCCGGTGCATAGAGGACCGTCAGGGTCGCAGTTGAAGGGACACCCCTTGACCGTCTCGATCTCAGGGAGGAGCTCGGCAAGGGCCCTGACCGCCGTGCTCTTGGCCGTGCCTTTCTCACCCATAATCAAGAGACCGCCTATCGATGGGTTTATCACGTTCAATATCAACCCCAGCTTCATCTCTTCCTGTCCGACTATCGCGGTAAAGGGAAATATCATTTAAGCACCTCCTCCATCTTTCTCTTCCAGCCTTCGACCTCCTCCTTGGTGACGATATCTATGCCGCCGCCCTGAAAATCGCCCTTTATATCGCCCATCCGCTCCTCGATCCAGCCCTCTATCTCCACATAGAGATTCTTCAGCGCCTCTTTGACGTCAGGCGCCGGGTCCCAAAGACCGCGCTGCGCTGCTTCCATCAGCCTCCTCGCCATCTCTTCCAGGGCCCACGGGTTGTTATCCTTAAAGAACTTTCTGTTCTCCGCATCCATCATGAAGGTGCGGGCTATGTCATCGAATATCCAGTCATCCACCTCCTGGGTGGTGGCCTCCCAGCCATAGACCCTCCCCACCCTCTGCGAGATGTCGCCGGCCCCTTTGTAGCCGTGCCTCTTCATCCCCTCTATCCATCTGGGATTCAACAGCTTTGTCCTGACCACCCTCCTTATCTCGTCGGCCAGATCACGCACCTCGACGTGTTCAGGCTCCCTCGTGTCGCCGTAATAGGTCTTGACCTCTTTGCCCGATATAGTCCTCGCGGCCGCGGTCATGCCCCCGTGGGTCCCGAAATAGCAGCAGCACCCGAAGAGGTCGTATTCATCCGTCACGACCTTGTTGTAGGTGACGTCAACCGTCTTGAGATTTTCGGCCAATTGCCTGTGTTTTTCAGCGCCGAATACGCCCTTGCCGTAGGCATAACCGTTCCAATAGACGAATACGTCCGAAAGGTCCTTTTCCTCCTTCCAGGCCGAGGCATAGACGGCAAGATTTGTGCCTGCCTGGTAGGTGCCCGGCCTTGAGGCGAATATGCGAAGCGTCGCGTCGCGCCATGCCTCTTTGGACGGCTGGCCATCATCTGCGATCTGGGCCAGCGCATGCCTCCTTACATGGTTCATGTCAAGCGGCTCATCCAGCGAGGCGACCGACTGCACGGCCTCGTCCAGGAGTTCCATGCAATTGGGGAAGTTGTCCCTCGTTATACCGGAGACACGGACGGTCACATCTATCCTCGGCCTGCCCAACTCGGCAAGAGGGATTATCTCAAAGCCCCTTACCCTGCCGTTTGAAAGCCATACGGGCCTCACCCCGAGAAGATACATCATCTGGGACATCCCCTCGCCGTCCGCCCACATGATGTCGTTTGCCATCCAGAAGACGGCTATGTTTTTAGGGTATCTCCCCTCTTCCTTCAGGTGTTTTTCGATTACAGCGCCAGCCAGGCGCCTTCCCACCTCCCATGCGGCCTTTGTAGGGACACGATAGGGGTCGAGCGAATAGAAGTTTCTGCCCGTGGGCAGGATGTCATCCCTGCCGCGAGTTATGAGCCCTGACGGCCCGGCCGGAATATATCCGGCCTCAAAGCCGTGCAGCAGGGCCTCTATCTCTTTTGACTCCTCGATCCTCCTGTTCAGATCGAGTATCCTGTCCCTGATCTTTGTCCAGGGATAGACGTTCCAGTTGACCTTCGTCCCCTGTTCAATGCCCTGCGCCGTCCTTTCAGCCATCTTCAACATCTTTAAACCTCCTTATTGATCACATCTTCGATCAGCCCCTTTCCGGTGCGGTCTATCTCCTCCAGCAGCTCGCCATGGCTCCTCTTCATGACAGGATGGACGCCGCCGGGATCGGAAAGCAGATCACTCAGATCAAGGCCCATCATCTTCGCAACCTCGCGCCTCAACGATACCTCTTCACCGGCGTCGTACCTCAGAATGGAATAGATGAACCCGGCTCTCCTTTCCCCCTCGGGCGATCCGCCGAATATGTGCATGCCGTCCTGTATCTGGGTGTTACCCGTCCTCGAGAGCGCACAGTGCGCCTCTCCGGCGACCTCGTCAAAGGGCAAGGCATGAAGCCCTTCGCCGTCCAATTCACAAAGCCTCACCCTCTTGACCCTCCCTGTCTCCTTATCAACGGCAGAGACCTTTATCTCCTTATCCAGGTTTGTCTTCTTTATCGCATCCATTATGAGGTGCTCAAGGGCGTGGGCCCTGGCCTTATCTAGGCCCTTCACCTGTTCGTATTCGCCCAGGAGGCGCCCCAGCTCCTCCAGTTCATCATACAACCCGCCCTGCATCATCACCGTCTGCATGTGATCAACCAGTGTCGCGCAAGACCTGCGCTTGGCGATCGTCCCCTCGGGCGGATTGTCGGCATTATAGATATAGAGATGAGGGATATGGCCTATGGCTATGTCAGGGTAGCAGTCTCCTGAAAGGGCTGTGCCCTTGCCTGGCAGGAACTCGAGGTTGCCATGCGTCCCGACATGGATGACCACATCGGCCTTGAAGTCATACTCGAGATAGCGGTAGGTAGCCATGTATTGATGAGGCGGCGGGATATCCGGGTCATGGAGGATCTTGCACACACGGCCGTCGCACCTTGCGCCCGCACAGCCGCGCTTGGGCTGCACACATACCACCGCATTGCCGTAACCGACCCCTGTCACAAGGATTTTACCCTCATGGACCATGGCCGCAGGGACACCGTCTTTTTCCTCGCCGGGCGGGTCACCCCATGCCTCGCACATCCTTTGTCTGACCCCTTTCGAGAGCGTATTAAACCACTCCTCATACTCATCCTTTGACACCGCCTTTAGTACGCCGCCTTTTTCAACGATCTCGCCGGTGGTGGTCCATCTGAATTCGGAGACGGCCTTCCGGTCCATGATGGTATCAATGAGTTCCTTGCCGTCCTTCGGTGGAGCAACATCGTAACCAGCCGCCTTCATCCGCTGCATTATCCTCGCCACAGACTCCAGGGTATCCAGATGAGCGCCCGCCCCGACGGTGGCCTCGACCGATGCGCATGGATTGTTATGAAGCACAAAGGCGACCCTGCGCCCATCCACAGGCCTTTGTTTCAGCCTTATCCAGTTCGCCGCCCTCTTTGCAAGCTTCTTGACCCTTTCAATGACAGGGGCGCGCGAGTCACCGTCTTTTTCCTTCAAACCGCCGATTATGATGGGTTCAATCCTGCCCTCGAACTCCGGCATGGCGATGGACCAGCCGATGCTGCTCCCGTCCGTGCCCAAGGGGTCGTTCATCCACTCCTCGACCGTCTTGTAATAGGATGTAACGGGCGTAAATACAGGGACATCGAGC
>JAJYLJ010000093.1 GCA_021787835.1 Deltaproteobacteria bacterium
TAATAAAGTATGAGTCATTTTGCAAATCTTGATATATCTTAAAAATTAAAATGTGTTATTTTTGTTTAAAAAAATAACACTGAAATTTAGTTTTATCTGATTGACAAGTCAAGAATTGAATAATAAGCTTTAGTTGTTTTTAAAGTTCTGTATAATTGAGGTGAATTTATGGCTAAAATGGCCGGAAAGCAGATGGTCGTGGAGGCCCTCAAGCGGGAAGGCGTTGAAGTGGTTTTCGGTTTTCCTGGCGGGGCTATCATTGATGTCTTCGATGCACTTGATCGGGAAAACAGTATCAAATTTGTGCTTGCGCGCCACGAACAAGGCGCGACACATGCGGCGGACGGGTATGCAAGGGCAAGCGGCAAGGTGGGTGTGTGTATCGTCACATCCGGCCCAGGCGCAACCAATACCGTTACAGGCATCGCCACCGCATACTTGGATTCTGTCCCCATGGTTGTTTTCACTGGGCAGGTGCCTACAGCGCTCATAGGAAACGATGCGTTTCAGGAGGTGGATATAGTAGGCATAACCCGCCCATGCACAAAACACAACTACCTCGTAAAGGACGTCAAGGACCTTCCGAGGGTATTAAAAGAGGCGTTTTATCTGGCTAGATCCGGCAGACCTGGCCCGGTGCTCATAGACCTTCCAAAGGATGTCCAGAATGGCAAGGCCGAGTTTGTCTATCCCGATGATATAGAGCTCAGGTCTTACAGGCCTGTAACCGAGCCGCACATAAAACAGATCGAGAGGGCATGCCAGCTTATGGAGCAGGCGAAGAAGCCGGTTATCTATGCTGGCGGCGGCGTTGTAATGTCCGGGGCCTGTAAGGAATTGAAGGCCCTGGCCGAAATGATAGATGCCCCTGTCACCATGACGCTCATGGGTCTCGGGGGCTTTCCTGGCACACATCCTCAAAGCCTCGGGATGCTCGGCATGCATGGAAGCTATTGCGCCAACATGGCGATGGCCAATACGGATCTCATTATAGCCGTGGGGGCCCGTTTTGATGACAGGGTCACCGGCAAGATAGAGGCCTTCGCCCCAATGGCCAGGATAATCCATATGGATGTTGACCCGACATCCATCCAGAAGAACGTCAAGGTGGATGTGCCCATAGTCGGCGATTGCAAGAGGGCGCTTGGCAAGATGGCAAAGATATTGAAGGAAGGCGGGCTTAAGCGGGAATTCTGGAATTCCAAACACCAGGCCTGGTGGGAGCAGCTCAAGGCCTGGGAAAAGCGTCATCCTCTGGGTTATAAAAAAGACCCGAATGTCATTAAACCCCAATATGTTATTGAAAAACTCTATGAGATGACAAAGGGCAGGGCTATAATTACAACCGAGGTCGGACAGAACCAGATGTGGACCGCCCAGTTTTACAAGTTTGACGAGACGAGGACGCTTCTTACCTCCGGCGGGCTGGGCACCATGGGCTATGGTTTTCCTGCGGCGATAGGGGCGCAGATGGCCTTTCCTGATAAACTGGTGGTGGATGTGGCCGGCGACGGAAGCATTCAGATGAATATCCAGGAGATGGCGACCGCGATGGAGCAGAAGCTGCCTGTCAAGATCGTCATCCTGAACAACCAGTTCCTCGGCATGGTGCGTCAGTGGCAGGAGCTCTTCTATGACCGCAGATATGTTGCCACCAAGTTTCAGATGGTCCCTGATTTCGTTAAGCTCGCCGAGGCCTATGGCGCCAAGGGATTGAGGGCCACCAAACCGGAAGAGGTGGAGCAGGTCCTTAAGGAAGGGCTTGAGTCCGAAGGATTGTTTATCATGGAGTTCGCCATTGCCCGCGAGGAAGGTGTCTTCCCGATGGTGCCAGCAGGCAAGGCCACGACCGAGATGCTGCTAGTCTAATGTTGGGGAAAGGAGCTTACCCTTATGAAGCATACACTTTCTGTGTTGGTGGAAAATAACCCTGGCGCCCTGTCCCGTATTGCGGGCCTTTTCAGCGGCCGCGGTTTTAATATTGAAAGCCTGTGCGTGGCCGCAACCCTTGATCCGACGCTTTCCCACTTGACCCTGGTCACCTCCGGCGCTGATTTGATTATCGAGCAGATCATCAAGCAGTTAAACCGTCTGGTGGATGTCTATAAGGTTGTGGATGTGAGCGAAGGGGAGTATGTTGAACGTGAGATGGCCCTTATAAAGGTTAAGGCCGAGGATGAGAGCCGGGCCGAGGTATTGAGGATTGTTGATATCTTCCGCTGCAAGGTGGTGGATGTGAGTCCTAAAACTTACACCCTTGAGGTGACAGGCCCTGATTCCAAACTGAAGGCCGTGATAGAACTGCTGCGTCCAATCGGAATCAAGGAGATAGCCAGGACTGGCACTATAGCAATGTCAAGAGAGAAGAAGACCGCCTAGAAAGGAGTGATAAAGATGCAGATATATTATGAACAGGATGCGCAACTGGATATATTGAAGGGCAAGACTATAGCCATAATAGGCTATGGAAGCCAAGGTCACGCCCATGCCCAGAATTTGAGGGAAAGCGGTCTGTCCGTTATCGTCGGACAGAGGCCGGGCTCGGTTAATTATGACCTTGCGGTTAAGCACGGCTTTAAGCCTGTAAGCGCCGGAGAGGCGGCAAGCAAGGCCGATCTGATAATGATCCTGGTGCCCGATCAGGTCCAGGGCGCCCTTTATAAAGAGGCCGTCGAGCCGCATCTCAAGGCGGGCAAGATGCTCCTTTTTTCGCACGGTTTCAACATACACTTCGGCCAGATTGTGCCGCCCTCAAACGTGGATGTGGCCATGGTGGCCCCAAAGGGGCCGGGCCACCTGGTCAGGCGCGAGTATGAAAAAGGGGCCGGGGTGCCGAGCCTTGTGGCCATACATCAGGATGCGACAGGTGAGGCCATGAAGAGGGCCCTTGCTTATGCCAAGGGCATAGGTGCAGCCAGGGCGGGCGTGATAGAGACAACCTTTAAGGAAGAGACCGAGACAGACCTTTTCGGTGAGCAGAGCGTCCTTTGCGGCGGTGTGAGCGAGCTTATAAAGGCTGGTTTCGATACGCTGGTTGAGGCTGGCTATCAGCCTGAGATAGCCTATTTTGAGTGCTGCCATGAACTTAAGCTGATAGTGGATTTGATCTATGAGGGCGGTCTGGGCAGGATGCGCTATTCCATAAGCGATACGGCTGAATATGGAGACCTCACAAGGGGCAAGCGTATTATTACTGAAGAGACGAGAAAAGAGATGCGCAAGATTCTTGACGAGATACAGTCCGGCCTGTTCGCCAGGGAGTGGATGCTTGAAAATCAGGTGAACCGCCCGGTCTTTAACGCCTTGAGGAGGCGCGAAAGGGAGCATTTGATCGAAGAGGTTGGCGGACGCTTGAGGGGCATGATGAGCTGGCTCAAGAAATGATTCAGCTTGAATACATGACCGATGCAGAACCTTATGCAGGGACTATATATAAAATTAATCTAACATAGATGCACAGCAAAAAGATACCGGTCTCAAGGGAAGGAGCGCCCTTTATAGGTCTTTTTTCCTTGGCCTCAGTAGTCTTCGCCGCCCTTGACTGGGCCATGCCGGCCGTAGCCTCCCTTGTGGCTGCGGCCTTCGCGCTTTATTTTTTTAGAGACCCCGAAAGGGTGATTCCCGCGGGAGATAATCTCATCGTCTCACCGGCTGACGGCAGGGTGATAGAGATCAAGCATGGTTCCGAAGGCTCATTGCAGGGTGCGGGTGTAATCCGCATCAGCATATTTATGAATATATTCAATGTACACGTCAACAGATCGCCCATTTCAGGGAGTGTCGCCAGGATCGATTACAAGGAGGGGGCCTTTTGGGCCGCGGACAAGGGGCGCGCCGTGCTGGAAAACGAGAGAAACGCCGTGTTGTTAAGGACTGTTGACGGTTTTGAATGTACGGTCGTGCAGGTGGCAGGGCTCATTGCAAGGCGTATAGTTTGTTGGGCCGAGGAGGGGGATGTATTTAAAAAGGGCGAAAGATTCGGCCTTATTAGATTTGGCTCCAGGCTTGATGTATACTTACCTAAGGACGTACAGATATTGACAGGAAAGGGCCAGCGCGTCTTGGCCGGCCAGACTGTACTTGCCCTGAGAAAGTGAGGTTCCCATGGCCTTTAGGCAGCAAATTGCAAATCACGTCAACAACCCGAGAAGGGGCGTGTATCTGCTTCCCAACCTCTTGACGTCGGCCGCGCTCTTCAGCGGCTTCTACGCCATTATCTCAGCCATAAAGGGAAATTACCAGGGGGCCGCGGCCGCTGTGTTCGCTGCAGCTATATTTGACGGCCTGGACGGAAGGGTCGCCAGGCTTACGAAGACGACAAGCCGTTTTGGCGTGGAGTATGACTCCCTTTCTGATCTCGTGGCCTTCGGAGTTGCGCCGGCAATACTCGGTTTTATGTGGGGGCTCCAGGGTTATGGGAGGCTCGGCTGGCTTGCCGCGTTTCTGTATGTAGCGACCACCGCCCTCAGGCTCGCCCGCTTTAATACTCTTAGCCTCAGCGGCTCTGCTTCGAGAAGGTATTTTATCGGCCTGCCGTGTCCTTCGGCCGCATGCACCATAGCCTCTCTTGTCCTGTTGTGCCAGTATATTGGAATAGCTGGCCCCATCAGGCATATAGGCGTACTCGTCATGGTCTATGGGCTTTCGTTCCTCATGGTCAGCAATGTGCGTTATTATAGTTTCAAGGAGGTCCAATGGTTTCAGCGGCATCCTTTTTCTGGTATTACAACCGTTATAATGGCCATGACGGTTGTAGCCGTGGAACCCAAGGTCACGCTCTTCGCCGTTATGTTCATATATGTGCTTTCAGGGCCCGGGCTGATGCCTTTTCATGCCGTATCCAGCGCAAGGGGTGTGGCTGGTGAAGGGTCTGACAGTGCGGTCTTGGATGACAAGAAATAATTACAAGACGCGCACTAGGCCGGGAGGAAAGTTCGCGGCCGCAGTCTCTTCTCCGGTCTGGCGTTTTTTGGCGGTCTTGACAAAAGGAGCTATGTTTGACTATGGGAAGCAGTGGAAAGATTCTGATCTTTGACACTACTCTTAGGGATGGCGAGCAGTCACCCGGAGTCTCGTTAAATGTGGATGAGAAGTCCCAGATAGGCAGGCAGCTTGAAAAGCTAGGCGTAGATGTCTTGGAGGCTGGTTTCCCTGTGACATCGCCAGGCGATTTTGATGCGGTCCGGCGCCTTGCCGGTGAGCTCAAAGGCCTTCAGGTTGCGGCCCTTGCCAGGGCAAGCCAGAAGGATATCGATACGGCCTGGGATGCGATAAAAGGCGGCGCGGACCCACGTATCCATATATTTCTTGCGACTTCCGATATTCATCTTAGATACAAACTCAGAAAGACGAGGGAAGAGATCCTCGATATGGCGAGGGCTGCTGTCAGTCATGCAAAACGGTATACCGGCAATATAGAGTTTTCCGCGGAGGATGCAGGCCGCAGCGACCTTGATTTTTTGTGCAGGGCCTTTGAGACGGTTATAGACGCCGGGGCATCTACGGTTAATTTCCCGGATACCGTGGGCTATGCGGTCCCGTGGGACTTTGCGCGCATGATAAGATATGTCATGGAACATACGACCAATATCCACAAGGCGGTTTTAAGCGTTCACTGCCATAACGACCTGGGGCTCGCCACGGCCAATGTGCTTGCCGCCATAAATGAAGGGGCTACGCAGGTTGAGTGTACGGTAAACGGCATAGGCGAACGCGCGGGCAATACGGCGATGGAGGAGGTCGTGATGGCGATCCGCACGAGAAACGACGTCCTGCCTTATTCAACTGGAATTGTGACCAAACATATCATGGCCACCAGCCGCCTTGTGAGCCTTCTTACCGGCATGGCGGTTCAGCCCAACAAGGCGATAGTCGGCGTCAATGCCTTCGCCCACGAATCGGGCATCCACCAGGACGGCGTCTTGAAGGAACGCACCACTTATGAGATTATAGATCCGAAAGATATAGGCCTCGCCCAGGGAACATTGGTCCTCGGCAAGCATTCGGGTCGTCATGCCATCAAGGCCAGGCTTGAGGAGATGGGTTACAGGCTCGGCGATGATGAAATTGAGCGCGTATCCGCCAGGTTCAAGGCCCTCGCCGACAAAAAAAAGGAGGTTTTTTCTGAGGACCTCGAGGCCTTGGTGGCCGAAGAGGTATTGAGGATACCGGGGAGGGTCTCTGACCGGTACAGCCTCGTTTATCTGCATGTGGCTGGCGGCAGCGGGATAAGGCCTACGGCTACCGTAGCCGTTGAGGTGGATGGAGTGGAGATGAGCGGTGCCAGTATGGGCGCGGGCCCGATAGACGCCGCCTTCAAGGCGATCTCTGAGATCACCAAGACAAAGAGCAGGCTCCTGAGATTCTCTGTAAACTCCATCACCGGCGGTACGGACGCCCAGGGCGAGGTCTCAGTGCGCATAGAAGAAGACGGCCTTGTAGTGACGGGCCAGGGTGCCGACCCAGACATTATCACGGCCAGCGCAAAGGCGTATCTCAATGCGCTTAACCGTATGGAATACAGAAAGGCCAACGCCTCTCAAAAACCAGTGGAAAGGATGTGTAGCTGAGGGATATTATGAGCAAAAAGATGACGATAGCTGAAAAGATATTGGCCGCCCACGCGGGCCTTGATTTCGTGGAGCCCGGCCAATTGGTCGAGGTGGATGTGGACCTCGCCCTTGGAAATGACATCACGGCGCCCATAGCCATCAAGATATTCAGGGATTCGGGCATCAAGAGGGTCTTTGACAGAAATAAGGTCGCCCTTGTCTCGGACCACTTCACTCCCAACAAGGATATTAAGAGTGCGGAACAGGCCAAGATGCTGAAGGATTTCGCCCATGAACAGGCGATAGTCCATCACTATGACGGTGGTGAAGTGGGCGTCGAGCATGTGCTCTTGCCTGAAAAAGGTCTTGTTCTGCCGGGTGATGTTGTAATAGGGGCTGACAGCCACACCTGCACATATGGGGCCCTCGGGGCATTCGCCACAGGGGTGGGAAGCACTGATCTGGCCGCCACCATGATAACCGGAAAGACCTGGTTCAGGGTCCCCGAGTCCATAAAGTTTGTATATAAAGGCAAGCTGCTGCCCTGGGTCACGGGCAAGGACCTGATCCTCTACACCATCGGCGATATAGGCGTGGACGGCGCGCTCTATATGGCGATGGAGTTCACCGGCCCGGTGATAGACGCACTCGCTATGGCCGAGCGTTTCACCATGTCCAATATGGCCATCGAGGCAGGCGGCAAGGTCGGCCTGATAAATCCTGATGACGAGACATTGGGTTATGTAAGGGAAAGGGCGGCAAGGGCGTTCAATGTATTCCGAAGCGACGAAGGGGCGGTCTATGCGAAGGTCATTGAATATGATTGTGGCAAGATCGAACCGCAGGT
>JAJYLJ010000094.1 GCA_021787835.1 Deltaproteobacteria bacterium
TATAGTGTCTCTGGCCGGAGGCTATCCAGTTTTTTATGGTGTTTTCGAGCCAGCCCCACCCCGTTCCGTCCAGTTCCCGTTCCATCATGGACAATAGCTTTTCCTTACTGATATCGCCTGGTTCGTCAACCCACAACTCAGGACGGCCAGAGAGCGCGATCAGGCGTTTCAACTGAAGGAGCCGTATGTCGATCGCCAATTTGTCGAGAGATCCGCTTGATGCGCCAAGGCCTCGCAAATCATTAAGGGCGTCCTTGAAGTTTTGAGACTTAACAATGGCGGCCATGCGGCTGTTTTGCGCCTCTTTGGCCTGTGAAAGGGGCCTATCTATCTCGCTTACCCTTGTGAATATTTGAAGGAGTCTCTTTTCGAGCCTCGAAGGCAGGAGCACGAGCGATGCCGTTTCGTGCCTGAATTTTATCTCGAGCAGGCTCAGCAAAAATTTTTTCCTATAAGGGGATTCTATAACCGACGTCACGAGAGGCTCAATGCGCCCCCATACCTTCATATATTCTATAGCTAAAAGGTCAGCTCCCTTTTTGTCTATGATCTTTTCAAACATCTCCTGGGTGCAAGGATAATAATAGGGCTGGTCGTCGAGAAATATGATGAATTTTAGTTGTTCGGGGGATGCAACTTTGTATGGGAAGGCCTCATACGCCAGATGGTTTTCAGTGAAAAAATTCGCAATCCACGCGTCTCGTTCCGGATTTTCTCCGCTAGTCGGGTATCCTAATCTTTCCATCCAGGGCATGTTATGTATGAAATGCCTCGCCCATCTGTCTGTAAAGTCTTTTGCTTATGACCTTGTCCGCCGTTTCGCAAAGATCGAAGATTGCTTCAATAAAATCGAGCATCTCAGCCTGACCGTCAGGTGTTCTGTAGCAAAAATCTTCCTCCCATCTTCCGCTTGTAAGGTATTCCTTGAATTCAGCTATGGTTTTATCGTTTAACATGGGCGTCTTAAGATATCTTAAAGAAATATGGATTATTTTTTATTTTTTATAAATTTATACACTATTTCACCATTTTTGACATAGCCAAGGTCCCTTCTTATGATCTGTTTTTGATAATTCTGATCCGATTTGAGTTTATTAATGTCTTGTTCCATCTGTGCATTTGTTTTTATTTTGTCTTCATTTTCAATCTTTAATTGATCCCGCGCAGTTTTTATTTTTTCGAGTTTCCATATCCCGAACGGACCGATTACAGACCATACCGCAAGGAGAAATAATACAGGAATTATGATAAACCAGAATGGCCTCTTTAACCCGGTGTTTTTTACCTGTTGTCCGGTGTTGTTTCTAACGCTGACAGCCAATGCGCGATCCCTTAAATAGAGTCTTTTTAATTTGCCCAAAAAAGCTGCTACTTTCTTAAACGGAATTTAAATATTAATTTATACGAGATATGAAATGCGCGTCAACTCCCCAATAATGATATAGGAGTTTAAATATGGCATCTAAATTAGTTTTGTTTGTTATTTTTTGGTTTTCTATATTTTTGGCTGGGCGTTCATCCGCCACCGATGTGCCTGCCGTGCCTGCGCAGGCTGAAACGGCGCTGTCCATGGATATATCGGTAAGTCTTGACATGTTGCATCACAAGATAACCGGCCTGGCGACGGCAAGGCTTAAGCCGGATCAGGAGGTTTTTGTCCGCAAGGAAGGCTTGAAGCTTACCTGGATCAAGACCAATGGCATCCTTGCAGGGCAGGGGTCTGACAGTTCATTTCTCAGGATAGCGGCCCCTGAGGGGGGGGCTGTCCTTGCAATCCGTTTCGAGAAGTCCATATCATCAAGGAGACTGGAAATCCAGGACCAAGGTGGCAAGGCTATGGCAAGCGATACGGCGCCTGAAGATTGCGTTGTCATGCTTGACAACTGGTGCCCTATCTTCAAGGGGCTTGCCTATTATAAATTAAGCGCCACTGTGCCAAAGGGCATCGTCGCCATATCAGAGGCGGATAAGGTAGATGTAATAAACGCAAATGACGCTGATGTAACCTATGTCTTTAATTTCAGACATCCTAGAAACAGCATATCCTTTGTGGCCGGTCCATATCAAATAAAAAAGACAGATTATAACGGAATTGAATTGTCCACATATTTCTTTCCTGAAGATCAAGGACTTGCCGATGCATATCTCAAGAAATCAAGGCAATACATTGAACTCTACGAGGGATTGATCGGGTCGTATCCATTCAGACGCTTCGCGGTCGTGGAAAACAGGGCGCCCACCGGACTTGGCCTTGCTACGTATACGCTGCTCGGCCAGCAGGTGATAAGGCTGCCTTTTATAGTCGATACCTCTTTGGGCCACGAGATACTCCATTCATGGTTCGGCAATTCGGTTTATGTTGACTATAGCCATGGCAATTGGTCCGAAGGGCTGACTACATATCTTGCCGATTATCTTTACCGTGAAAGGGCGGGCGAGGGCAAGATTTACCGGCACGACATGCTGATTGATTATCAGAGTTATGTCCATCAGAATAACTCGATGCCGCTTTCGGACTTTCGTTTTTCGGACGGCAGGTCCGCAAGGGCCGTTGGTTATAACAAATGCGCCTTTGTATTTCACATGTTAAAACACAAAATAGGGAATAAGTCCTTCTATGGGGCCATCAGAACCATTGTTCAAGATTACATGTTTAAAACAGCTTCATGGATGGACCTGGAACGTATCTTCAGCCAGACTTCAGGTGAAGACCTATCGGCCTTTTTCAGGCAGTGGCTGTATAGAACCGACATGCCGGTCTTGAGCTTTGACAAGATAGATTCATCAGGATCGAGGGTTGTGATAGAACAGCATACCGATACGCCTTATGACCTGAGTGTGCCGATACTGGTTGAGACGGCGTCAGGGGCGAAGACTTTTTGGGAGGAGATCGGCGCAGAAAGAAACATTATTGATCTTGCATCATTTGGTCATGTGTCAAGCGTCACGCTTGACCCGGATTATGATGTCATGAGGTCTCTTGATAAAGATGAATTCCCTCCTGTTCTATCCCGTCTTTTCGGGGCGGCCAAAAGATATATTGTATTGCCTGAAAGCGATGCTGAGCGGCGTCGCTACGCATCTGCCGCAGAGTTCTTTCATGCCCTGGGTTTTACCGAGATAGACCCGGAAGATGCAAAGGCTTCGATGCTCAAAAACTGTTCTTTCATGGCGCTTGGCGATACCGGAGCCTTGGTTGACGGTCTAACGCCTTATCTGTCTGATACAGGCAAGGGAGTGATATTGAAGGTGCAGGCAAATCCATTGAATACGGGCGAGGTTGCGGTCGCCCTTAGGGCCTCATCCGCCAAGGAATTGGCCGCCGTAGAGATGAAACTTCTTCATTATGGCCGCTACAGCTTCCTGAGATTCAGGCACGGGGTCATAGCAGACAAGAGTCAGCAGAATACAGAAGACGGTATAAGGATGTCAATTATTCCAGAGGCGGCCGCAGTCGAGTCCAGAGACTTGTCAAGCCTGGGAGTCGTACTTGACAGGGTGGCTTCAAATCGGGTGATATTTATAGGAGAGCATCACGATAATTTCGGCGATCATATGGTTGAGCTCCAGGTGATCCAGGACCTTTACAACCGCAGAAAAAAGATTGCTGTCGGGATGGAGATGTTTCAGCGTCCATTTCAGATTTTTTTGGATCAATACCTGCAAGGCGAGATAGACGAGAGGACTTTTCTTGAAAAGAGCGAATATTTCAAGAGGTGGGGACATGATTATCATTTATACAGGCCGATAATAGAATTCTGCAAAAGACATGACATCCCTGTGGTTGCCTTGAATCTGGAGGCCGAGATATCGCGCAAGGTGGCCAGGGACGGCATATCTTCGCTGTCTAACGATGAAAAAAAAATGATTCCAAAACATATGGATTTTTCAAACACCGCTTATAAAAATTGGTTAAAAAAGATTTTCAGCACCCATCCGGATAGCGGCATCAGGGACTTCAACGCCTTTTTCGACGCCCAGATTCTTTGGGACGAGACTATGGCGCACAGTATTTATAATTACCTTGGCGGCAATCCTGACAGGCAGATGGTGGTGCTTGCCGGCGCCGGTCACGTAGTTTATGGTTATGGGATTCCTTCGCGGCTATCCCGGCTTGGGATCGCCGATCATGTAACAATGCTTTGCGCTGATCAAGAAGATATGCAAAAAGGCATGGCGGATTATTTTATGTTCGCTCCTGACGTCCCTTCGCCGTTTTCCGCTCAGCTTGGCGCGCTGTTTAATGACAGACATGGAAAACTTTCCATAGAGCAGGTTATGCCGCATAGCGTCGCGCAGGCCTCAGGACTTAAGGATGGCGATATTATTCTGGCTTTTGACGGAAGAGCGGTAAAAACTATTGAGGATTTGCGGCTTGAACTATTTTTTAAACATGAGGGAGACGTTGCCACGTTAAGGGTATCAAGAAAGAAAAAGACGCATCCTAGTGAAGTTATTGATATTGTTACGGCGCCGTTTAGCGAACAAGGTGTATTTATGCACCATATTAATATCACTGGCATAAAAGATGCCCGGGGAGGGCCTTAGCGAAATGAGGTCTGTGAAGGTCGCCATAGCGGCAAATATCCTGGTTACATGCCTTAAGACCTTGGTTGCTTTTTCGAGCGGCAGCGCAAGCATGATGGCCGAGGCCATTCATTCCTTTGCGGACACGGTGAACCAGGCCCTTGTATGGATAGGGATAGCGAGGAGCAGGATAGGTCCATCGACTGAATTTCCGTTTGGAAGAGGGCAGGAGCGATATGCCTGGGGCCTTATTTCAGCCTGCGGTATATTTTTTGTAGGCGCAGGTGTTACCATATATCATGGCGTGATAACACTGTTATATCCGCATGAGCCTTTAATAGAAAAATGGACGTTTTTGGTGCTGGTTATATCCTTTGTGGCAGAAGGCGGCTCGCTGATTGTCGCTTTTATCGACAAAAAGAAGTGTGACACAGCAAACCTTTCTGTCTTATTGGAAGACAGTGCGGCTGTCATAGGGCTCTTACTTGCCGCTGTTGCCATATTATTGACCAGGTTTACAGGCAGGGTATACTGGGATGCTATCGGCTCCATAATAGTCGGCATTATATTGGCCGTTATTGCGGTGGTTTTGATCTTCACCAACCTTGAGTACCTTATAGAGAAGGCGTCTCCGGATTATCTCCAAAAAGAGGCCCGCAGATACCTAAAAGAGATGCCCCTTGTTGAGGATATCAAGGATATAAGAATGATAGTCTTAACACCTGATGCCCACCGCATAAGGGCGGAAGTCGAGCTAAACGGATATCTTCTTATCAAGGAAATGGAAGACAGCCTCAAGGAAGATTATGAGCAAATTGAGAATGTGAACGATTTTCTCCAGTTCTGCGCCGCATTTGCAAACCGCATTACCAGGACAGTGGGGTCCAAGATTGATGAGATGGAGGCGCAGCTCAAAAAGAAGGCGCCTTATCTAAAAAATGTAGACATAAAACCCTCGTGACCAAATAAGGTGAAGGGAGATATGATTATGAGTACAGAAACATTGCAACCGCACGGAGAGTCTATACGCAGGGCGGTTAAGTGGATATCGGAAGTTATAAAAGAGGATCCATACAAGGATAGGCGTGAGATCATCCATGAGGCTGAACTTCGATTTGATCTTTCGCCTGCCGAATGCGAATTCCTTAATGAAAAATTCATATGTGAAGGTTGAGCGGGCTAGGCAGCTAGAACGTCAGCCGTTAATTAAGCCCTGGCAGAAGTTGTCTCAGGCCGTTCGTTATAAACTCTACGCCTATCGCCGCCATAATAAGGCCCATTATCCTGGTGAAGACGTTTATCCCCGTCTTTCCTATGAGGGAAGTCACCAGCGACGCCGATCTCAGGCACAGCCATGTAATAACCGATACAATTATGATGATTATACCCAGAATTAGATAGTGGACAGGGTCGCTGCTGCGGTGCGCGTATAGTATTACCGTGCTTATGGCACCAGGCCCGGCAAGAAGCGGTATCCCGAGCGGGACTATGGCTACAGAGTCTTTGTCGGCGACGTCCTGGGCCTCTTCCTTGGTGTGTATTGCAGGGCTGACATGGGCATGCATCATTGAAATGGCCATAAGCAGGACCAGGATGCCGCCGGCGACCCTGAAAGACGGGATTGATATGCCAAAAAAATACAATATGGCGTCTCCTGCGACCAATGAGATGAACAGAACCAGAATGGTGGCAAAGGCCGCGATGCCGGCCGTCCTGTGACGGACCTCAGGGGTCTGGTTGTTTGTTATGTTTATGAATATGGGGATGGCGCCGATCGGATTTACGATTGAGAGCAGGCCTATGAAAAATTTCATATATTCAAACCAGTTGTCCATAAGAGTCATCCTTGTTGAGCATGGCGTGTAAGACAGCGATCATATTTTGGCGGAATATCGTTTAGAGGCCAGCTCAACATTTATTTATAGCCTTGAAGGCTTACCTGGTAAATCAAAAAAACAAAGCCGGTAAAACAAGGCCGTTGCACAGCAGCAGGGACCGATGTCTACCTCTCTTCCGTCCTGAACTTGCATCATGCCGGAGATTTAGAATATGAACCTCTTTAATGAAACATCTTTCATCCTATTGTTATCTAATAGAAACTGTGCTATTTTTCTGAAAATTAATTAAATTTTCAATGAGTTGGGGGGTATTAAATGAATCTGAAGCGTCATGTGACGGCCTTGGTCATTATCATGCTTTCAATGGTTCTGGTGAGCTGTTCTACCATGCAGGAGGGCTCTATGGCGGCCAAGACCGCCGCCACAGGCTCGGCTGGCGGGGCGAATGCGACCGGAGAAAGTTCCACCCTGGAAAAATGCGCCTCTCCTCTTGGCACCGTTGCAATAGTCGAGGACACCAGCGCACCTTGGTATGGTTATTTGACCGGCCAATTGCGTCTAGGCTCTACAGTGCCGGTCCTTAAGCTCATTGTGCAGCAATCAAACTGTTTTGTGGTTGTCGAGCGCGGGCGGGCGATGGGGAATATGATGCAGGAGCGCGCCTTGCAAGAATCCGGCGAACTGCGCAAGGGTTCCAGTTTCGGCAAGGGCCAGATGGTCTCGGCCGATTACTCCTTGAGCCCGTCCATCACCTTTACGAATAATAA
>JAJYLJ010000009.1:0-4415 GCA_021787835.1 Deltaproteobacteria bacterium
CCCTCCACCCTGGTCTGTCCTATCTTTGTTGACCCGAGGAATATCTCGACTATGGCAAAAACCAGTTTCGGGTCCAGCACCAACATCGCGTGGCCCCTGAGCGGATCAAGTTTTATGATATGGAGATTGCTTGGAACAGACACCCTCCTTAGGAAATCCTTAAAACTTATAATCTCGTTGGGTGTTATGGCGCTGTCGGCGGCTATCTTCAAGATGGAAGACAGGGTGGTCCTGAGACCCCTGTTAAACTGATCGTTTATGACCTCAAGGCCAGGGAATTTGGCCTTAATCATGGCCGTGGCCTTTTCGAAATCAAAAGGAACCACTCCTTCACGTGGTGCGGGCTTTTTTTCTTCCTCCGCCTCCTTGACCTCGGTCACATCGCCAATGCCGCTCAGCAGTGCATCTATTTCATCCTGGTTTAGTATGGCATTCATATAGTCGCTGGCTATTGCACTACAAATTGAGAGAAGTAGACGTTGTTGAGCTTGCCTTGCCCAAGTATATTGGCCAGTCTGATCATCAGTTCATCTCTTAGTTTTATCTTGCCGTCAACAGGTATGACGTCCGCCAATGTCTTGCTGCTCAAGACCATGATTATTTCATTTTTGATCTTGGGCATGAGTTTTCCTATCTCATCTTTGGTTTTTTCATCCGGAACCTCGAGGGTTATCGCCACCTTGAGGAAGTGTTTTGCATTCGGGTCATCAAGGTTTACTATGAAGGGCTCGATATCAACCATGATGCCGACTCTTGACTCTCCCTTTGAACCCCCTGCCTTGGCGGTCTGGTCTTTGGCTATTTCTTTCTCGATTGTTTCAGCACTTGGTTTTTTGAAAAAAAACAGGTAAGAGACAAGTCCGGCCGCAATAAGGGTTACCGCCACCGCACCGATGATCGCGAACAACAGGAGCTGTTTTTTCTTTTTCGGGGCCTCTTGACTTTCAGTTTTTTCAGGTTCTTGTTCGGCCATGTTTCTCCCTCCATGTCAGATTTTTCTGCTCCAGGGCCTTTTCATGATTATGAGCAACATTTGTGCCAAGGACAGAAATGGGCTTTGGTACCAAAAAATAAGGCAATAGGCTCTATATTATTTGATTTTATCAAAAATATTAAGTCAATTTTTTGACTATCTTTTTTATTATCTTCGTTGTCGAGATGTCATATTCAAACGGGATCCTGGCGATTCTGCCGCCCGCCTTTTTTACTATATCGGCCCCTGCTATCATGTCTTCGTCCCAGTCGGCGCCCTTTACAAGGACATCCGGGACCAGGGCGCTTATTATTTCGATTGGCGTGGGTTCGTTAAAAAGCACGACGTAATCAACGGCCATAAGACCTGCAAGGGTGATCGCCCTTGCGGATTCGGGGTTTACAGGCCGTCCGCGTCCCTTTATCGCCCTGATGGATTCATCGCTATTCAATCCGACGATCAAGGCGTCTCCAAGGCGTCTGGCTGTTTCAAGATAGGCGCAGTGCCCGGCGTGGAGTATGTCGAAACAGCCGTTTGTAAAGACTATTTTTTGACCGGCGTTTCGTCTGCGGTCTATCGTCTTCTTTAAGGAGGCAAGGTCGAGGACCTTGATCCGCGCTAGTGGCGCCCAATGTCTTGGCGGGTGCGCCGTGAAGAAATTTTGACGGGCCGTATTGATCTTGTCCAGGTCGAGTTTTGCCGATATACAGGCCTCTTTGTCAGGAACGGAGGCGATTGATTCGCCGTCTGGACCGTGGATACAAGATGCGCCGGCAAATTCGGTGTCTTGCACGCGCCCCCAGGCATTAGCGGCCGCAACGAAGCATTGGTTCTCTATGGCCCTCGCCTCAAGGAGGGTTTCCAGATGCCGCCGCCTTTTCATTGGCCACAGGGCTGAGACCATGAGTATGTGTGCACCTTCATATATCAGGCGCCTTGCCAGTTCAGGAAACCTCAGATCAAAGCAGGTTATAAGACCGATACCGAGCTCCACGCCTTTTATCGAGACCCAAAAAGTGCACGGATCATTGCCTGGGGCGAATATGACGTCTTCTGACATCGGCGTAAATAAGTTGACCTTGCGGTAGCGGGCCAATATCCCGTCAGCACCAAAGGCATAGGATGTGTCATAGGGCCTTTGTGCATCGCTGCCCTCACTTGGCTCAGGGACCGTCCCGACTATTATCACCCCGAGCCTGCAGGCGAGGGCCTTGAGTTCAATCACCGCCTTTGCTATTTCATCAAACGCAATCGTCCAGCCGGTCTGAATGGGTCCTGTGGCCCATAGTTCCGGCAGCAGGACGATGTCGGAGCCTTCGCGGACCAGGTCACTCACGGCCCGGCGTACCTTTTCCATGTTTGCCGCTGGGGCGCCTGGAACGGGCGTAAACTGGAAAATGCCTAATTTTATGTAGCCTCCATGCCTCTTCATGCCTGTTTGCCTTTTTCACGCCTTTCGGCGTCATCTATTATATTCATTATTTTGTATTGTCCGGGGGCTGGACGCAAGCCAGTTTATTCTGATAATATCCGTTAATCTTAAGCAAATTAACTTGGAGTGTATATGTCCAAAGTTACATTTCTCCCGTCCAATATATCCGTTGAGTCTTTGCCAGAGGAAAATATCCTGAGGACCGCTATGAGGGCAGGGGTGCATATAAACGCCTCATGCGGCGGGGCCGGTGTGTGCAACAAGTGCAGGGTTGTCCTTGAAAAGGGAGGTCTTAAGGGAGAGGCCTTTGCGGATGGCGCATGGAAGGCCTGCAGTGCATATCCGGTTACTGATGTCGAGGTCAGGGTGCCCGTGGAGTCGGAGATGGACAGGCGCGTCCTTTCGAGGCCCCTTGCAAGAAGGGCCGCTTCTTGGATAGAGACCAGGCAGGGGCCTTCGTTCAAGCCGCATCCAATGGTTATAAAAGAGGTCTTAAATCTGCCCAGGCCTGGTGTTGAAGACGGCATAAGCGATCTGGGGCGTCTTCAACGTGAGTTTTCAAACAGTGCCTTTCATGGCGTAATGGTCGATGTGGACAGCCGTGTCCTCTTTGATCTTCCAGGGGCCATGCGCGCAAGGGACTGGGTTGTAACCGCGAGCCTGATGGACTCCATACCCAATGTAAGAAGGCTCATAAGGGTCGAGCCAGGGGATGAGTCGGCAAGGCATCTTGCAGCCGCTTTTGACATAGGGACCACAACCGTTTCAGGCCAGTTGTTGGATCTTTTGACCGGGGATGTACTCTCGGAGGCGTCGAACTACAACCCGCAAGTAAGCTACGGCGAGGATGTAATCTCAAGAATGGAATTTGCAAGGAAAAAAGAAGGGTTGGACATCCTTCAAAAAAAGATAGTCCAGTGCCTTAACGACCTCATAGATGAGATATGTTCATCTGCGGGCCGGTCCAAGGACTCGATCAGCATTATGACTGTAGCGGCGAACACGGTGATGACGCACCTCCTGCTCGGGCTCGACACCAAATATCTGAGGTCCCATCCCTATGTTCCGGTGGCGACGCATTTCCCGCCTGTGAGGGCCTCTGAGATAGGGGTTTCGTTGCCCGCCCATGTCCGGATGTTTCCTTCTTCATGTGTTGCAAGTTATGTGGGCGGCGATATTACGGCCGGTGTCGTGGGGGTCGGGATAAACCACCACCCCGAGCTTACGCTTTTTATTGACATAGGCACTAACGGCGAGATAGTGCTTGGAAATCAGGATTGGATGGCATGTGCGGCCTGTTCCGCCGGTCCTGCCTTTGAAGGCGGCGGGATTATGCACGGAATGAGGGCGACGACAGGCGCGGTCGAGGTGGCGCACATACACCCGGAGACCTTCGAGCCTATGGTACTGACCATCGGCGGCAAGAAGGCGAAAGGTATATGCGGCTCAGGGATAATAAGCCTGCTGGCCGGGCTTTTCATGGCAGGGGCGATTGACCAGCAGGGCAGATTCAGGCGTGACCTCAAGACGGAGCGCATAAGGCCAGGAAAAGAAGGCTGGGAATATGTGGTGATTGACGAGGAGGCTACCGCCACGGGGAAGGACATTGTATTCACTGAGGCAGATATAGAAAATCTCATCAGGGCCAAGGGCGCCATGTTCGCAGGGTATCTAACACTCCTTGAATCTGTCGGGATGGGTCTCGAAGACCTTGAGCGGGTGATCCTTGCCGGAAATTTCGGTAGCTACCTTGATCTTGAGCAGGCGGTCACCATCGGCTTTCTGCCAGATATACCAAGGGAGCGTTTCTTTTTCGCCGGCAATAGCTCCCTTCTCGGAGCAAGGGCGATGGCAGTGTCAAAAGACGCTATGAAGGAGATAGACGCATGCGCCAAGATGATGACCCACTTTGATCTAAGCGGCAACCCGCGCTTCATGGAGCACTATGTCTCATCCCTGTTTCTTCCGCATACGGATGCAGGGCTCTTTCCGAGTGTGCGTGTGGGTTAG
>JAJYLJ010000009.1:4515-6882 GCA_021787835.1 Deltaproteobacteria bacterium
AGGACCCTGGCGCTG
The DNA here is from genome assembly GCA_021787835.1 of Deltaproteobacteria bacterium. GTDB lineage: Bacteria > Desulfobacterota > Dissulfuribacteria > Dissulfuribacterales > Sh68 > JAJYLJ01. The sequence goes on from JAJYLJ010000009.1 coordinate 4,531, forward strand.
CCAGGAGCCTTTGTCACTTGCTTTAATCGTTCTGAAGCCCTTGAAGATTTATCAATCGAGATCGTTTGAGAGAAAAGCCAAAAAATTTAATGAGAAAGAAAAACATGAATTAGACGATGAAATCAAACATATTATCCAAAATCCCCCCATTGGGTCAGAATTAAGGGTATTTTTGTTCATGAGTTCAATTTGCAGAACCAAATGTATCTCCTTTCTTACCGTGTAACAAAGGAGGAAGGCCTTGAGCTTATAATGTTAGGGCCTCATGAAAATTATCACAGAGATTTGAAAGACTATCTGAAAATAGATAAAAAATGTTATAAAGATAGGCCTTAAATATCACCCGCGCCCGGTAAGCTCCACCGATACGAGCTGTGAAATGCCGCCTTTCTCCATTGTAACACCGTAGAGTGTGTCTGCATGTTCCATGACGCGCTGATTATGGGTGATGATAACCATCTGGGACCTCTCCGCCATTTTTTTTACAAGCCGGCAGAAGCGAAGCGTGTTCGCCTCGTCAAGGGGTGCGTCAGCCTCGTCCATAAGGCAAAATGGGCTTGGTTTTATGAGATACAGGGAAAAGATTAGAGAAAGAGCGGCAAGGGCCTTTTCCCCGCCGGAGAGGAGATTTAAATGCTGTATCTTTTTCCCGGGGATATGGACCATAAAATCCATGCCCATGTCCAATATGTCTCCGCTCCCTGTCGGCTCAAGCCTTGCCTCGCCGCCCTCGAAAAGAAGAGGGAATACCTCTTTGAGGCCGCTGTTGACCGCCGCGAGGGTCTCCTTGAGCCTCTCCTTTGAGATTTTGTCTATATGCCTCATGGCCTGCTCCATATCCTTTATGGAGTTGTTAAGGTCTTCTTTCTGCGCGCTGAGATAGCCTGATCTTTCCTCGAGCTCTTTGTATTCCTCGAGCGCGCCGAGGTTTATGGGGCCTATCATGTCTATCTTTTCCTTGATGAGCGCGAGTTCGCTCCTCGCCTCATCGGGTAAAAACCGGGATGGCAACCAGTCTTCACACCACTTCTCCGGGTCTTTTTGAAGGCGTTCCATGGCCGTTTTTTTTAGAAACTGCATGGTCTGCGAGATGGCGCCCATATCGAGTTCATTTTGGTGCAAGTCTTTTCGGAGGGAGTTTATTTCTGCGCCCCTGTCTTTAATATCCGCCTCAAGACGTGCCAGCTCCTGGCGTTTCTGGTCATACAGCCCACGCATCGTCTCCATGCGCCTTCTTGCTTCCCCTGCCGCATCCTCTTGCGCCTTGGCCTTGGCGGCAGCGTCGAGGGTGCTGCGCTGTCTTGCGTTCAAGGCCGCTTCGGCCTCATTTTTGGTTTTAAGAGAGGCACCCTTTTCATCTCTTATCCGTTCCATCCTGTTTTTAAGGCTGGAAAGCTCCTGTCTTTTACCTTCGAGTCTTGTGCTTACGCCTGCCAGATCAATCTTGGCTTCTTCAAGGGCCTTTGCGCGCCTTGAAAGCACGAGTTCCTGCTGCCTTAGGGCGTCTTCCCTGCCCCTTATTCTGGCCTCCGCTTCGGCCCTTGCTCTGTTCGCCTCTTCCAGCGCCTCCTCTATGGCTTCGAGGCCGATTTCCAGCTCCAAAAGCTCGTTTTGCGCCTGCTCACCTTCCATTCCGAGCCGTTCCATCCGCTCCGTCTGGGCCTCAAGCCTGGCCTCAAGCCTTTCCAGCGCCCTTTTTTGGGCGGCGGTCTCTTCATTTGTGCGGCCTTCATCGGACATCAGCGCCTTTAGGCCGTCATAAACCTTGGAGCGCCTTGCCGACAGGCCGCTTTCCTCTGCCTTTAGCCCGTCAATTTCGGCCCCAAGTCTTGCCATTTCGGCGGAAAGCCTGGACAGATCGGCCCTTCTTGAAAGGATACCGCCCCTGCCGCCACCTCCACGTATTATGATTTCCCCCCATGGGTGCAGGATGTCCCTGTCTCTGGTTATGTAAACATAAGGGCCCTTGCCCTCCGCCAAATCTGTTTTAAGCGCGTCTAAGCCGGACTTGAGATCGGGCGTTATCTTCCAGCGCGATGTCAAGTCTTTTATCAGGCCGTCCGCCGGCGCCCTGGCCTTTACGATCGGGGCATGGCCGTCCACCGCCGGGGTGTTTTCATGTGCAAACGCAGCATTGGTCAATACGACATTAATGTCTCCGATCTTTTTCTGCTTCACGAAACATGCAATCTCTTCCAGGGTGTTTTCATTATCGAGAACAACCGCCTTGATCGTTTGGCCAAGCCCTGCCTCGGCGAGTTCTTCGAGGCCTGGCCTGGTCTCAAGGAGGTCCGCAAGTATGCCGAGGGTATTAAAATTAGATGAAAGCACGGCCTTGGCCGCATCCGTATA
>JAJYLJ010000009.1:6982-33393 GCA_021787835.1 Deltaproteobacteria bacterium
CTTAAGCTCCTTCGCCTTCTCTTCGGCACCCTCTATCACCTTGGAGAGGGCATCCATATCCCTTTCCATATCCATAAGTTCCAGCTTTTTTGCCTCTTCGCCGAGGCCTATGTCAGAGATGCGGGCATTTAGCGCCGAAAGCCCTGCGGTCAGTTTTTCATGTGTCCTGGAAAGGATGTGTAGCCTTGTCGAATTTTCTTTCCATTCATAGGCGAGGACCGCCTTTTCAAGCGCCTCCTGGGTGTTTCTCAGGGCCAGATATTGTTCGGTCTTCTTGGCCTGTTTTCCGACGGCGCGCCTCTGCCTTTCCACCTCGTTTATCAGGTCTTCGAGCCGTTCGAGGTTTTGTCTTGCGTGGGCGATACGGCCGGCGGCCTCCGTTTTTCTGGCCTTGTATTTTGATACGCCGGCCGCCTCTTCAAGGAGAAAACGGCGTTCGTCCGCATCCATCTCCACAAATGCGCCTATCCTGCCCTGGTCTATGATTGCATAGGCCCTCGCGCCAGCCCCTGTGTCCATAAAGAGATATTGGATGTCTTTTAGTCTGCAGGCCTTGCCGTTTATCCGGTATTCGCTTTCGCCTGACCGGGCGAGCCTTCTTGTAATCTCTATCTCAGAGGCGTCCTCAAGGCCTGGAATGTTCAGATGGCTAGGGCTGTCAAAATTTAGCGACACCTCTGCGAAGTTTACGGCCCTGCCGTCTGCTCCGCTGAATATAAGGTTGTCCATGGCCTTGGCCCTCAGGATGCTCGGACTCTGTTCCCCCAGGACCCATCTTATGGCGTCGACCACGTTTGATTTACCGCATCCGTTTGGGCCGACTATGGCGCTTATGCCTTTTGAAAACACCAGCCTTGTCCTTGACGGAAAGGATTTAAAGCCGCAGATTGTAAGCGAGTTAAGCCGCATGCCTTGCGTCTTGAAGTCTTAATTCCAGGCGTTTTTGATGCTGCCATACGGTAAGACATGGCGTGCAGGCAAGCTCAAGGCCTTCCCACTCGAGGGCGGCCTTATCCGCCTGCCCCCATGCAAGGACTTCTATCTTGGAACCGTTGGAGGTTTTGGGCCCGGATGAATTCTTGGAAGTCAAGGTGAGCTTGAGGTGACTGTTGCCAACCACTTTTGACGAATGAATCGTAAAGTTGTTGACCGCAAATACAGGCACAGGGTATCCGAATCCAAATGGTTCAAGCAGCTCAAAAAAGCGCTGGAATACAGGCGTGGTCAATTCCTCCAGGGGGACAGGGCAGTCAAGCTTCAGTCTCGGCGTGAGATCGAGGTCTTTGAGCCTTGCGCTGACAGTATCTTCAAATTTCTTGATGAATGGTTCAAGGCGCTCCGTCAACAGATGGACTCCGGCGGCTGATTTGTGCCCGCCAAAAGCGACGAGCTGATCTGCGCACTCGGACAGCACTGCATGTAAATTCAGGCCTTCAGGGCTCCGGCCTGAACCGTGGGCCTTACCGTCTTCAATGGTAAGGAGGATCACGGGCCTTAATATCTGCTCAACGAGTTTTGAAGCCACTATGCCGATGATGCCTTTGTGCCAGTTTTGCGAGTAAAGTACATATCCAGGTCTTTGTCCGAGATTTTTTATGAGGCCCTGGGCTTCTTTTAATATCGCGGCCTCTTCGGTCCGCCGCTCTTGATTTATGGCACTTAATTTTTCTGCCTGTCTTATGGCAAATCCGTGGTCGTCTGTCACTAGGAGTTTGAATGCCTCCTCGGCATGCGCAATGCGGCCGGCTGCGTTTATGCGGGGCGCGATGCGGAATGATATGTCCTTTGAGGTCACATCTTCATATAATACGCCGTTTGTCTCCATGAGTGCCCTTATCCCCATTCTTGCCCCTGAACGTATCACCTCAAGGCCTGTTTTAACCATGATCCTGTTGTCTTTTATGAGCGGTACCATGTCGGCGATCGTGCCAATGGCCACCAGATCAAGACATGTTTTAAGGTTTGGTATATCCCCGTTGGCCCAATGTCCAAGCCTATAGAGCCTGCTCCTAAGCGCTCTCACGAGATTAAATGCAACGCCGACCCCGGCGATTTCCTTGAACGCAAACCCGCAGTCGGGACGTTTCGGGTTCAGGACGGCCATGGCTTGAGGCATCTGCCGCGGCGGTTCGTGATGGTCGGTGACGATGACATCCATGCCGAGGCCGGCGGCGAATGCGATCTCCTGATGATTGCTTATGCCGCAGTCAACTGTAATGACAAGGCCTATGCCCATTGAATTGAATCTTTTTATATTCTCTATATTGAGGCCGTATCCTTCATGCACCCTGTGCGGTATATGTATGGCTACGTCAAGGCCCAATCCTGTAAGAAATTGCGACATCAGCGCTGTCGCCGTTATCCCGTCGGCGTCGTAGTCGCCGAAAACAGCGACCGGCTCACGCCTTTCCACCGCCCTCACAAGCCTTTCCACTGCCTTTTCCATATCCGCCATTTCCCATGGGTCGCTTAGTGAGCCGAGGCCCGGGCAGAGGTGTCTTTCCACGTCGTTCAGGGAGTCGATCCCCCTTTGGCACAAGAGTCTTGCAATGACTTTGGGTATGCCGGCCTTTTGGGCCACATCCATGACAAGGGCGTCATCCGCCCTGTCGAACTGCCACGGTCTGTCAAGTATGATGGATTCCATGGCCTAGAACCTAATAAGAGAATCAAGGGCTGTCAATTTTGGGGCGGCTGTTACAGGCCGTCATTTTTATGAAATATTGTAATCTAACCGGTGTTGTTATATAAAAAGTAGTTTGATTAATGCTGGACCGCGTGTTTGATTGTTATGAGCCTTTTTTTGGGGGGGGGAGCGGCATGGGCGTGGTGGGTATAGATGGCCTCGGGGTGCTTAACGCGATAACTCTGCCCATCGCCATAGTGGGCAATGACTATAACTTGATATGGACAAACAAGGCCATGCTCAGGGAAATGGGGCGGGAGCTCAGCGATATCGCAGGCAGGCCTTGCTTTGAGGTCAACGGCAGCAAGGCCCCTTTAGATACTTGTCCGCACAAAAAATTCTTGTCCAATGTCCATGCTGTCACGTATGATCTTTCAGACTCATGCCTTGTACCTCAAACAGGAGTGATGATATCCCCTTTTTATAATGAAAACGGTGTCTTTATAGGCGGAGTGCATCTTTATTTTGATTGCGGCAGTCTTGCGTATCCTGCCTATGTAAAGCCTGGTAAGGGTGAGTTTGCCGGTATCATCTTTGAGAACGCCCCATTGGCGATGGCCCTTGTGAAGGACCGGAATATATTGCTTGCGAACAGGCGGTTTGAAGAGCTTTTCGGCTATACTTACGACGAGATCAAAGGCAAGGACACATCGGTATTTTTTCAATCCGAAGAGGATTTTAAGCGCTTCGGAGAGGTGATATACACAAAGTTCAGACAAGAAGGGCCGGTCATCACCGAACAGCTCATGCGGCGCAGGTCGGGCCGGCTCTTCTGGTGCAGGTTTCTGGGCCAATCCGCAGGCCGCGGCGAGACCGTGTGGATACTTGAAGACATCTCGCTCCAGAAGGAGATAGAGGTTGAGCTTGCAAAAAACGAAGAAAAATTCAGGGCCATCAGTTGCATGGCATCGGACGCCATTGTGCTTATGGACATGGCAGGCAGGGTCACATATTGGAATAGCACGGCGCAGAGGCTTTTTGGATATTCATCAAGAGAGGCGCTTGGCAATGATCTTCATCTGCTGGTGCTGCCTGACGAGCAGATATCCGCATACCGCAAGGCTTACAGGAAATTCAGTGAGACAGGCAAGAGCAAGTTCGAGGGGAGGCTTGTCGAGTTTGCCGCAAGAAGAAAGGATGGACAGAGGCTGTTCGTTGAGGTGTCGTTTTCATCCGTAAAGATAGGGGGCGAGCCGTTTTTTTTGGGCATTATAAGGAACATAACCAAAAAGAAAGAAGAGGAGGAGCGCAAGAAGAGGCTTGATGTAAAACTGGGTCAGGTGCAGAGGCTTGAGAGTATGGGCATACTAGCCGGAGGGGTGGCGCATGACTTTAACAATATACTCATGGGCGTATTGGGTTACGCCGAGATAGCCCTTTCAAAACTTGTCAAGGAGTCTCCGGCAAGGCCGGCCATCCAGAATATAATCGATTCAGCCCAACGGGCCGCCGAGTTGAGCAACCAGATGCTTTCATATACCGGTAAGGGCGTCTTTCATCTGGAGACGGTCGATCTGTCAAAACTCATAGAAGAAACCGACCATCTTCTCAAGTCCATGGTATCAAAAAAGACGGTTCTCAAGTTTGATCTGAACCGGGATACCCCTTGCGTAAATATTGACCCTACGCAGGTGCGTCAGGTGATCATGAACCTTATAATAAACGCCTCGGAGGCCATAGGGGAAAGAAGCGGTCTCATAACCGTTTCAACAGGGGTCATGCATGCAGACAGGGCATACCTTGCAGAGACATATCTGGACGAAGATCTGCCGGAGGGTTTTTACGCCTACATAGAAGTCGCAGATACCGGCTGCGGCATGGACCGCGATGTAATAAAGATGATCTTTGATCCATTTTTCACCACAAAGTTTCAAGGAAGGGGGCTTGGGCTCGCCGCAAGCCTGGGGATCATCCGCGCCCATAGGGGGGCCATAAAGGTCTATAGCGAACCAGGAAAGGGCACGACATTTAAGATACTGTTTCATTGCACTAAAAAAGGCCTCTACGGCGAGACCGGCACGGCCGCCGCGCCGCCCAAAATCGCTAAAGGGGACAAAACGCTGCTGGTCGTTGATGACGATGAAAGTGTGAGAACCGTCACCAGGATGATGCTCGAGGAGAGCGGTTTCAGGGTCATTACGGCGGAAGATGGGAGGGATGCCGTTGAGAAGTTCAAAAAATATTACAAGGAAATAGACTTAGTCATACTTGATCTTATCATGCCGCACCTTACCGGAGAAGAGGTCTATAGAGAAATAAGGAGACTATATCCCAATGTTAGGGTCATCCTTTCAAGCGGATACAGCGAGAAGGATGTGATCGGCAAGTTTATCGGCAAAAAGATAGCGGGGTTTATCCAGAAGCCGTTTATGGGCGAAGAGCTGCTGGAAAAGGTCAGCAAGGCCCTGAATATGTCTTGATTTTTAATGGGTTGGTGTGGTGTCTGGCAAATGATCATATGCGGCTTGAGAAAAATCATTTTGCGCATAGAGCCGTCAGCGGTATATTTTTTGCGTTTCATACTCGAAGGCTATGACAATATGTATATGCTGAGCACAATTGACCAGCCGGAGGGCCTTGTCCGGATAATTGCGGCCGATGGTTCGCTGGACGACCTTTTTGAGATCATAAAGTCGCTCGGGGAGAGGATAAGGCCTGTTTTTATTGATCAAGCATGTCTGCAAAAAAACTCTATATAGCCACGTTCGGCTGCCAGATGAACGAGTATGACTCGCTCAAGATGGCCCAACTCCTGCAAAACGAATACGTCACAGTCAAGGGCCCTGAAGAGGCCGATCTCGTTTTGGTCAACACATGTTCAATACGGGAAAAGGCCGAGCACAAACTCTATAGTCTCGTTGGGCGCTTTAGAGACCTTAAGTCAGCAAGGCCGGGGCTCATAATCGGCGTCGGGGGCTGTGTCGCGCAGCAGGAGGGGGAAAGGCTTCTCAAAGGACTGCCTTTTCTGGATATTGTATTCGGCCCTCAGGGTCTTTACGGGCTTCCTGACATGATAAAGGCGATCGAGGGCGGTGAGGGGCCCATTTGTGCGACAGGGCTTGGAAGGGATTTTGCCATCCCTTTTATCAAGGGCCCGCTCCCTGAAAAAAGACCTGTAAGGGCCTTTGTGACCATAATGCAAGGCTGCGACAACTTTTGCACCTATTGTGTGGTTCCTTATGTGAGAGGCAGGGAGACCAGCAGGCCGCCCGGCGACATATTGGCAGAGGCCGCAAGCCTTGTCGACCAGGGCGTAAAGGAGATCACGCTGCTTGGCCAGAACGTGAATTCTTATGGCGGCAAAGGCGGCGAGGGTATCGGTTTCGCAGGGCTCATTAAGATGGTCTCTCAAGTTCCTGGCCTCGCCAGGCTCCGTTTTACGACCAGCCACCCGAAAGACCTGGGTATTGATGTAATGGAGTGTTTCAGGGACGTGCCCAACTTAGGCAGGCATCTGCACCTTCCTGTCCAGTCAGGCTCAGACAAGGTCTTGGGGCGCATGCACCGCCACTACACCAGGGGCGAATATCTTGAGAAGGTGAGAAGGCTTAGGGACATTTGTCCTGATATTACCCTTACCACTGACATTATCACAGGATTTCCAGGCGAGACCGATGAGGATTTCAGCGAGACCCTTAAGCTCTTAAAAGAAGTCGAGTTCGAACAGATATTCGCCTTTAAGTACTCGCCAAGGCCGTTTACAAAGGCGGCCGGCTTCAAGGACAGGATACCCGAGGATGTCAAGGCAAGGCGTTTAAATACCATTCTTGAGCTGCAAAACAATATAAGTCTCAAACGGCACGAGGCCCTTTGCGGAGCAAATATGGATGTCCTGATCGAGGGTCCCTCCAAGGCCGACCCCTTGGAGCTTTTGGGCAGGACCAGCGGAAACCATGCCGTGAATCTGCCTGGTCCGAAAGGGCTTATAGGCCGGATGGTGACAGTCAGGATAGAGAAGGCGTTTTGTCATTCCCTGCGCGGTTCGCTTGTTTAATACCGTCTGCAACAGGCGGAGCGGGACAGGGTGTGTCTTTCCCCTCCATGGCAGTGTACGCACGCCCACGGGCCAGGCCATGCGGCCTTGCCCTGCCCGCCTGTGTGGGGTCCCACTGCCCCGCTCCGCCGTAAGAATGATTCTTGCTTCCTGTCAGGTCGTCTGTCCAGACTGGAATATAAGGCTCCTCTGGATCGAGAAGCTTGCAAAAAACAGGGTCGTCTCTGCAGCTATCTTCGCAAGATATGGATTGACGCCACAGAGTACGACAAGGGATTTTATGAGCCCGTATGAGATAAACATCAGGGTGATGACAAGAGATATATATTTTGCCGTCTCGAGAAAGGGGTTTCCCCTTGACTGGAATACCACCATCTTTACGGTGAGAAAATTGAAAGTGCCGCTTATGATCCGCCCCATGACCATGCTGAAGAGTATATGGCCTGTAAAAAATAAAGATATTGAAAATACCGCGGTATCTATAAAGAAAGAGGCGAGTGACGCCGAAATGAACCTGATGAAGACAAAGTATATCTTCATTGAGTCAAGGACGGGATTAAAGTGCGAACTGGGGTTTCCTTTTTCATAGACAGTCTTTATTTTGACTTCGCGGATGTCTATGCCGGTCTTGCATGCAAGGACAAGCATCTCGAGTTCAAATTCATAACCTGTCCCTTGCAGCCTTAACAACCGGCCGAGAAGCGCAAGAGGTATCCCTCGAAGCCCGGACTGGGTGTCGCTTACGGCCTTTCCAACAAAAAAGCGGAACACGTGCCTTGTCATGGCATTGCCGAGGCGGCTCCTGAGCGGCACCCTGCCCTCAAACTCCCTTGCCCCGAGACATAACGACCCCGGGTGCTCCATCATGTCCCTTGCCACATGAAGTATGTCTTCCGGTAAATGCTGGCCGTCGGCGTCGACTGTCAACACCCCTGCCGGCAAGGGCTTGTTTAAAAGCACATAATTGAAAGCCGTCTTTAGCGCCTGCCCCTTGCCCAAATTTACCGCATGGCTGATGACCGTTACCCGTTCCCGTTGCGACAGGGTCTCAAAAATAGGGGCGCAGTCCTTGGATGAGCCGTCGTTTACAATTAATATGAGAGGATACGGTGTTATGAGCAGGTGGTCCACGAGCTCGATAAGGTTTTTAGACGGCTGATAGGCAGGGATTATGATTACCGGAAGGGGGCCGGATGCCATGTCTATTGCCTTGACGCCGTCAGTTTCCTGCATATGACTTGTCTCCCCCCAAAGGTACCGGCACAAGTTTGACCAGGGCCTGGTGTTTGTTTGTAACCTTGTAGAGTAAGTCCTTGCGGGCCATGCCGTTATCTGAAAAAAGTTTACCATATCTGCTCCAAAGTTCGGCATCTGCATTGGCTACAAGGACATAGTCCCACTTTTTCAAGACGTTTGACCACTCGGCCGGGCTTTCATCGCAATTGCACACGTCCCACCTGTATCTTGGTCCGCCCATCCTCCAGCACCAGGTTTGTGTAACGTTCGGGGCAAGCTCGTATTTCATTATACGGAATTTAAGGCCCCCGTCGTCTTGCATGATCAGATAGACCCTGTTCTTGCCGGTAAGGACGGTTTCGGTCATCCGGGCCATCTTTTTTATCTCCCTTCTGTCTTGCGCCACCTGTGAATAATCCGGGCCGGGTCTTTGCAAAAACGACCAATAAAGGCAGCCCAATAGCGCCGAAAGCCCAAAGAAAAAGGCCAAAAAGCCTTTGCGTCCAAGGCCCCTCCAGTCGATGAGCAGAAAAAAACCAAAACCGGTCAGACAAAATGCGGCGTAAAAGATATTCATATATCTGTCATACGAGCTTAAATTGGCGGCAAGATCGGGTGTAAAGCTGAAAAGATACATGTATAAAAGGCCGAAGGCGAAGACTAACAAAAAGGCCGTTAGCATCAGATAGACCATGACGGCCCTTCTTAAGAGACCCGTCTGTCCCTTATATCTTGCCCAAAGGATCGTCGATATGAAAAAGATGTGCCCTATAAGGATGTTTGACGGGTCCAGGAGAGCCGAGATTGTCTTTGCCTCGAACTTGGCTATCACCTGTTTTGTAAATTCAGGCGCCTTATCGGTAAAGGCGGCGAGTGTATTTTTGAGGTCAAAGGGTATGGAAAATGTCTCTTTGATATGGATGGCGCTTAGCCGTGCTTCCCATGTATGTTCAAAGAACCAGGCGGATACGGCCAATATCCCGACAATAGCGAGCCCTTTAAATCTCCCGGCGGCCGCGCCCTCCGGCCTTTTTTCGTCTGTTAGCCAGGCGCCGAGGGCCTGATCCGCAAGAAATATGGCTATGGCGAACCACGAGAGCAGGTATCCTGTTTTTTTCAGCATCGGAAGCAGGGATATGAGCGGTGAAAGCATTAAAATGCGCATATCTTGCCGGCCGTCCATGTACATGTAGCCCACTATGACCATTGCAAAGTATACGCTTAGGAGCTGATCCGAATAGATTGACCTGAAACCGTTTCCAAGCGTGATGATGACAAACGGTACCACGAGGAGTATCAGGAGTATCTTGCGCCAGTCACGCCAGTTTATGCGGTAAAAGAATATGACAAGCGGGGCCAAGAGCAGGATGAGCTGGCCTACGTATGTACCAGCCTCTGTCTCCATGTGGCTGTTTGATACCGTAAAATAATGGAAGAGATTTATTCCGGGCGGGTAGTCAATAAACTGCACGGCCCCGTCCGGCATTGCAAAAGAGTCGGTGATGAGCATCTCCTTTGATGCAAGCCCCCAGTGCGAAAATTCATCCCAATTCCTATACCTGGCGTCCTGGAGCGCGAGGTATCCTGTCAGCAAGGCGAGTAAAAACAAAACGATCCCTGGAGAAAGGGTGTTTAGCGCCCTTGCCTTGTCTCTTGAGGCCGTAAAGGCCGTAAGGCACAAAGAGAGGGCAAAAAAGGCGAGGCCGGCCAGGAAGATGCCCTTGGCGCCGAGTAGCAGATGGCCGTTTAGCGCCATGAAATAAAGAATGGAGACGATGCACGCTGAAATTACGGATGGCAGGTACTCGCCGCTTTCTTGAAAGACCATGTGTAAGAGCATTATGTAACCAAAAAGGCTAATAAATACAGGCATAAAATAGGTCCATTTTATTTTTGGATCGTTCTTGCCCCTTGCCTTGGCCGCTAGCGGACGACAATGAATTTTTGCGGTATAATAAGTGAAAAATCAAAAAAGACAATGTTATATATTGGGAGATATGATTTATTGTGTTAATTTTTTAACTATACGGCTCGTTGATTTAATGTCTGCATAATCTTAGGACTTAATTTATATGTTGCCAAGGAACATTGATTGATGATGAATATATCCGTTTATGTGCATGCAATAACCATAGACCCTGACACCAATTCCCCTATTATGATCTTGAAAGAGACCGGCGGGGACAGGACATTGCCGATCTGGATAGGCCTTTTGGAGGCCACCGCCATAGCGACAGAGATGGAGAAGATTGAATTTTCAAGGCCGATGACCCATGATTTGCTGATAAATATATTGAACGCCGCGGGGATAGAGGTTATAAGGGTCGAGGTCTCGGCCATGAAAGACAACACCTATTATGCGCTTGTCGCCATGAGGCATGGGGATAAAGAGGTCCATGTTGACGCAAGGCCAAGCGATGCGGTGGCCATCGCCCTTAGGGCCGGTGTGGAGATATTGGTCAACGAATCTATCATAAGGCAAGTCCAGTCATCAAGCGATCAGATTTCGGCCGGCAAGGGCGTGGCTGATCAGAAGAGCTGGGCCGAGATATTGGATGAACTTGACCCGGGTGACTTTAAATACAAGATGTAATGAAATGCGCCGCGCCTATGTTTGATCTTCATTGTCATAGCCTTTTCAGCGATGGTGAACTTCTGCCCTCGGAGCTTGTCAGGAGGGTGGAGGTCATGGGTTATGGCGCCGTGGCCATTACCGATCACGTCGATTCCTCTAACCTTGAGCACGTGATAGTCAACTTGAAGCGGGTGGCGGACGAAATAAGCCGACATGGTTCAACCAGGCTTATTCCTGGGGTCGAGATTACCCACGCGCACCCTTATCTGATAGCCGGCCTTGCAGTGGAGGCGAGGAGGCTCGGGGCCAAGATAATTGTATGCCACGGAGAGACTATCGCCGAGCCGGTTTGCCCTGGCACAAACCGTGCCGGCCTTGAGGCGGATATAGACATTCTTGCCCACCCTGGGTTTATAACGCCTGAAGAGGCCGGTCTTGCGGCAAGCAAGGGTATAATGCTTGAGCTCTCCGCCAGGAAGGGCCATAGCCTTACAAACGGCCATGTGGCCAGACTTGCCAGAGAATACGGCGCGCCGCTCGTCATAAATTCGGACGGGCACTCCCCGTCTGAATTTATGACAGCGGAGAAGGCCAGGATGGTCGGCATGGGCGCAGGGCTTGCGCCAGATGCCGTTGAAGAGCTTTTCAGGCGGGCCTGGGACAGGATTCTTGCCATCGAAGGGTGATTCTTCAGGATATGATATAAAAATTGGACATCTTAATGTCTTTAAGATATTAAATTTAAATTAAGCCGGATTATTGCTTGGATGACAAGTCGTTACGGGTGTTTGTTTTTAATGGACGCAGGTTGCTTAAGAGGATGAGGCGGTAGGTTTGATCATAATTTGGAACATTTCAATTTGATGGAGGGCAAATGGACGTCAGGCTCATAAACCCTTTTCTTGAGGCTGCTGTCAATGTAATTAAGACCATGGCGAGGATCGAACCCAAGGCTGGCAGGCCGTTTCTTAAGAATGATTTTGTGGCCTCAGGAGATGTGTCCGGAGTTATAGGTATTACAGGACAGGTTCAGGGCTCGATGTCCATCTCTTTCACGGGTCCTTGCATAAAGGCGGTTGTGGCGGGCCTTTTCGGTTCGTCGGTGAACGAGATAAACGACGAGGTCAGGGACGCTGTCGGCGAGCTTACAAACATGATATGCGGTGATGCAAGGCGGAGGCTTGAGAGCGACGGCATATCCCTGTCCGCCGGCACGCCTACCGTGATCTCGGGCGAGAAGCATGTCATTACCCATATCAATAAGGGTCCGTGCATAGCCTTGCCATTCGAGACATCTGACGGCACTTTTGTGATAGAGGTTGCTTTCAACGACTGATCAATGGTCTTGCCCCGATGTCTGGATGCGCACGCCGCTGTCACGCACCTCTACGGTTATGGTTCCATCCAGATCTGTCCTGAGAATACGGCTTCCAGCCCTTTTGTAACGCTCCAGCACTTCTGGTTTCGGCAGCCCGAGGCGGTTTCGCCAGCCAGCCGATATTATGGCTGTCGACGGCCTTGCGGCGGCTATGAACTCTTCGCTGTTTGAAGTCTTGCTTCCGTGATGGGGCGCGATCAGCACGTCCACATCCTTAAGCCCGTCCGCGGCAAGACAGGCTTCGCGTTTCTTGTCTATATCGCCTGGAAGCAATATGGAGTGGCCTTTATATCCCAGCATGAATACGAGGCATCTGCTGTTTGGTTTCTTTGCGTCGAGGCACCTGCCGCTGGTCATGATATTTATGTATGCGTCTTTTGCATAAAAGGTTTGGTCTTTATCGAATATCTTGTGCCGTATCCTTTTTTTTGCACGCCACGCCATGAGCCCTGCCCAGGCAAGGCTGTCCTTGCCGTCTTCGTTGGTCCAGAGCTCGCCTATGGAGAATTGTCTTGTCAGGGCCGCAAGCCCTCCGATATGGTCTTCTTCCGGGTGAGATGCGGCGAGGATGTCTATCTTGGAGTAGCCGAGTGTCCTGATAAAAGGCGCCACCACCCGCTCTCCCATGTCAAAATCGCTTTTTGCAAGGCCGCCTGCGTCAATGACCATGAGCCTTCCGTCCGGCAGTTCGATTACTTGTGCAAGCCCTTGTCCAACGTCCAGCACATGGAGCCTCAAGACGTCATCCGGCCGGAAGATGTTGTGCCATGGAACCAGACAGATCATGATGAGGGCGCAGGCCCCTGCCCTGATCCGGTTTTTGAATCGGCCCCTCGCGGCGGCAAGGGACAAAAGCGCGAGATAAAAGACCCATATCTGCCAGATCAGCGGCCTTGGCGTAAAGATATAGGCCCAGTCATGCCTGGATATGGTCTCGATCAGCCACAGGCTTGGCGCCATTACATATCCTGTGAGCTTCCATGCAAGGGCGGCAAGGCCCTTGGATACGAACATCGCCGCGCCGCCAAGCATCAAACCAGGCAGTACCGCCGCGCTAGTTACTGGGACCATGAATATATTTGCAGGAAGCGAAATTATTGATATGCGCTGAAAATACCAGGCTATCAGCGGCAGTGTTGCAATGGTGGCGGCTATGGTGACAAATGCAAATTCCCTGGTCCATTCGGAAAGGCCCCTGCGCATATGCCCGGGCGGAGATTGCGCGCGATCTTTGTTCACTGAGAACAGGATAAGAAACAGCGCCGCCGCGAATGAGAGCTGGAAAGAGACATTAAACATGTCGAGCGGTTCATATATCAGCAGGCACCATGCGGCGATGGCTATGGAATTTATTGACGTCTGGGGTCTAGCGAATATATATGCCGCTCCGACCGCCAGGACCATTATCGTCGCCCGCATGGCCGATGGCGAAAAGCCGGCAAGCCCCGCATAAATCATGACGCTTGCGAGCGCCGAAATGATCGCTATCTTTCTGACCGGCACCCTGAGCGCGATCCACTGAGACCTGAGCAGCAGAAATCTCACAACCCAGCCGGTAAAAAGGGCCATGAGCCCCATGTGAAGCCCTGAGACAGCAAGCAGGTGGCTTGTGCCTGTTATTGAGAAGGCGTCCTTGACCTCGCCGGGCAACCAGGTCTTCTCCCCTGTCAGAAGGGCCGCAGCAAACCCTTTGACGTCATCTTCCTTGAATGAGTCGTCTATGGCCATGAGAAGCCGTTTTCTTGTAAGCTCGATAAGGTATCTGGCCCTGTCCATCGCCGCTGAACTGTGGCTATGCCCGATAATCGCTATATCAAGTGGACTCTTTACATGGCCCGTCACCTTTATCCCGCGCGCGGCCCACCAGGTTTCAATGTCAAAGGCCCCGGGTGTCTTGAAGTTCCTGACAGGTCTGATTGACGTCTTAAAGCGTATCCAGTCCCCTGGGGATACGTCCCTGTAAGAGACATTGTCCACGGATAGGTTTATATAGCCTTGGGCACCCAGGTCTTTTGCCGGTGTATTGCGCCGGAATACGGCCACAAAAAGCCTTGTTCCGTCCTTGGATGGGACGGGGGCGCGGATAACTTGACCGGTCAGGATGTGTTCTTCATCATGTCTGGCTAGGTCGGTGAGGTTTTTGTTGATATTATCGATATTTTTTCTTGAAAGCCCCATGTCAATGAAGCCAAGAGATAAGAAGGCAAGGCCCGCCCCGAGAGCTCCGAGGAATCGTATCCAGCGAAAGGTCCTGCCCGTGCCTTGAGCCGCCGCACATAAAATCAAGAGAGCAATGCCAACCCAGCCTGTCATATAGGCGTTTGGAAGATATATCTCCGCCCATTTTGCCTCGGCAATCGCGATGCCGAGGCAAAATGGCATGATGAAAACAGCAAGAGGGGTTAGTACATGGTTATTTTTTCCATCTCTTGCGGTCTGACTCATGGATGTCCCCAACGCGCTGTTTTTTCAGTGGTAGATATAAATAGATATAACATGAAACCTATCTGCGGCGGCGATTTTAATATATTATAAACCTTTCGCGGCCAGCGGTATGCCGCCTGACCACTTCCTACAGGAGGCTATGAGGGCCCATCCAAATAGCCGGCGGACAGGGATATTAAATGCCTGGGGAGAAAGGCGCCGGCCGAGGCCTTGCACCGACCGGAAGAGGGGAGGTCTTTTATATTTATTTAATCTTGCCCAGAAGCCTTAGAATTCCGTCGAGAATGGTGAGCGGATGGGGCGGACAGCCAGGCACATAGAGATCGACCAGAATGAGTGTGTCGAGGCCGTTTTCAACTTCTTTGTGCCCGATGTACGGTCCGCCGGAGATGGCGCATGAGCCAGCGGCGATTACAAGGCGCGGCTGCGGTGTTGCCTCATAGGTCTCCATCACGGCATCGCGCATATTTTTAGTGACAGGGCCTGTAACCAGTATCCCGTCGGCATGACGGGGCGAGGCCACAAACTGGATGCCGAAGCGCCCGATATCAAATACAGTGGTGCCCAGCACATTGACATCCGCCTCACAGGCATTGCATCCGCCGGCGCTTATTTCTCTGAGTTTTAAGGATTTGCCGAATATGCGTCTTATGTTTTTGTCAAGCGCCTGTGCAGGCCTGAATCCTCCCCCGGAAAACTTAAGATCATTGCGGTTTCTTGCGGCAAGCCTAAAGTCCTGTGAAAATTTTATGGCTCCGTTAGGACATGCGGTCTCGCATCCGGTGCAGAAAAGACACCTGCCGATATCCATGACGGCCTTTTTGCCGGTCATTGTCAATGCGCCTGTCGGGCACACCTCCACACAGGTTGAGCAGCCAGCGCTGCACCTCGATACATCAATTACAGGCAGTCCCCTGAAGCGGTCTGGGAGCTTTGGCTCTCCTCCCGGGAATGCGATGGTCCTTTTCCCCTGTTTTATGCGCTCGGCCAGAATTTTTAGCATATCAAGTTCAGTCCGGTATCTTTAAAAGATTCAATCATAGATCATGTCCGCAGTACGAGAGATTAAAGCTCTTGTTGCAGAGCGGAAAGTCCGATATCTGTTGGTTTCTCAACGCCATTTGCAGACCCATCCAGTTGTGAAAGGACGGATCCACCACCTTGTAGCGCACAAACCTGCCGTCATCGCCTGTTATCGCCACATGGCATATCTCGCCCCGCCAGCCTTCGACGCATGACACCACCAGGGAGTTGTTTCTGGCCGGATTGACCGGCATGCCCGCCTTGGCGCCGTCCTCGGCGAGGTTTTCCGCCCGGTCCTTGATGAAATGAAAAGAACGTTCAATTTCCAGCCAGCGTATATAGGCCCTTGCATACACATCCCCAGTCTTAAAGGTACAGACGGCGGGCCTGTTTTTTGTATAGGCGCCAGCCGGAAGCTCGGAGCGTATATCAAGAGGGACCCCGCATGCCCTTGCCGCTACACCTACGAGCCCGAGCTGCCTGCACATCTTTTTTGACAGCCTGCCAGTGTCTTCGAACCTGGCGATGACCGATTGGGTCTCCCATAAAAGCCCGGCAGCGCCCTTTACGCCCGCAAAGGTCTTTTCCAGCCTTGCCATGAGCTCATCCGTCTTGATGCCGTCCAGATCAAAGATAACGCCTCCCGGCCTGATCAGATTTCTGCCGAAGCGGTTGCCGCAGATGAGGGCGGTCATGTTTAGAAAGTCACCTCTCAGCGCCCCGCAATACGATGCGGTTGGAAGAAAGCCAACATCGCCAGCAAGGGCGCCCAGGTCTCCTGTGTGATTGGCGCATCGTTCAAGCTCAAGAGCGATCGCCCTTATTTCTTCAGCCCTTGCAGATATTTTGTGGCCGCAAAGGGCCTCCACGGCCTGGCAATAAGCCAGGGCATGTCCTGCCGTCGTGTCTCCGGCCAGGGTCTCAATATAGTGAATGCTGCGTTTGTCAGGGCCATTGATAAGGGCGTTTTCAACACCTCTGTGTTGGTAGCCGAGCGATATCTCGAGGTGAAAGACCCGCTCCCCATGGCATTGAAAGCGAAAGTGGCCCGGCTCTATGATGCCGGCGTGCACCGGCCCTACCGCCACCTCATGCACCTCCTCACCTTCAACCCTGAAAAAGTCCGTAACACCCGGGGATATTTCCTCATTTTCTGGTCTTGCCCAGACATCCTTGCCAGGGCGGCAGCCTTTGTGGAAGCGAATCGGCTTGAGCCATGGATGACCTTCAGGGCGCACCCCCCACTGCTCGGCTATCTCCCTTTCAAACAGGTGGGCCTGGACAATATGCCCGGTAAGCGCCGGGTATGAATCTTTCACTTCAGTTCCGGCGACCTCTGTGACGCCCTTGTCTCCGCGAATAAGCACGGCGATGATCGTTACGATATCCATAGAGGCGGAGACAGCCTTGCCGATGCGGGCCGGAAGCCCGAAGAGCGCGGCAAGGCGCGCACCTTTTGCCACCGACGCTATCACGGCGTCCTGAAACTCCCTGGTGTTCAGTATGGGCAAGCTGTCCAGGCTTAAAGGTTCGGCGTTCTTTATGCGCGCAAGTTTTATATCAGACATTATAGAAAACCAAGGCTCCTTGCCGCCTCATGTATTATGACGTCAAGACTTGGCGGCACATATAAACCCAGGAAGAGAACAAGCGCTCCAAGCGCTATACATGGAGCTATGGACAGCACGGGTTCCTTTTTTGCCATCGCAACCCCATTTTCAGGTGTCCCAAAGGCCATGCGTATGCCGATGGTGGCCATGGCCACGAATATTACGGCCAGAAATGACAGGTACAAGACCGCCGCCAGCCATTCTCCCTGGTCCAGTGCGGCCTTTAATATGGTGAATTCGCTTATGAAGGGTCCAAATGGCGGCGAACCGGTAATGGCGAGTATGCCTGCGATCCACAACGCCCCTGAGACAGGTATGAGTCTCAACATGCCCTTTACTTCCAGGGTGGACTTGGTCTTGAAGGCCGTAAGGGCGTTTCCCGCGACCATGAAGAGCATGCCCTTTGTAAGTGAGTGATTCACCGCATGCAACATCGCTCCAAAGGCGCCCGCCCCACCAAGCCCCACTCCAAAAGACAGTATCCCCATGTGCTCAACGCTTGAGTATGCAAGCATCCGTTTGTAATCCGTCTGGCCAAGAATGAATATCGCGGCCAAGGCCATTGACGCCAAGCCCAATATGAGAAGTATCCCCTGCCCGAATGGCGCAAGCCCTGCGGATGAGGCCACCTGGAACATCCGCAGTATCCCCAGAAACGCGCAGTTTAAAAGCGCACCTGACATGAGCGCCGAAACGAGTGACGGGGACTCGCTGTGGGCATCCGGCAGCCATGTGTTAAGCGGGGCAAGTCCCATCTTGGTGCCGTATCCCACTATGAAGAATATGAACGCGGCCTTGAGCCATGTGGGTTCAAGGTTTGACGCGTGCGTCATCAAGCCGTTCACCGTAAGCGGGATGTCCTGATTTGATGCGGCCACCGCCAGAAAGAAAGTTCCGAGAAGGGCTATGGCTATTCCCACAGAGCAGATGAGCAGGTACTTCCATGCAGCCTCAAGGGAGCGGTGATGGCGGTGGAAATATATAAGGGGCGCGCTTGTGAGCGTGGTCGCCTCGACCGCCACCCACAAAAGACCCATGTGCTGGCTTGTGGTGACCATGGTCATTGTGGCGAGAAAGAGTAGCAGGCATCCGGTGAATACGGCCTCAGGGGCGTTGACAAAAAAATAACTGGAGACGAAGTCCTTTTTTTCACCGATGCCTTCCCTGCCCAGATATCCCACTGAATAGATTGATACCACTGCAAAGAGCAGACTGGTTATCATTAAAAATAGCCCGCCAAGCGGGTCAAGCGCCAGCCAGCAGCAGTTTGCAGGCGACAGAGGGATCTGCGATACGGCCTGGAATGAAAGAAAAAGGTGGATAACGGCGGTGGCCGCAAGAAGCATGCGCCTTGCCGGGTCGTTACGGATAAAAAAGGCCGAGATACCGGCAAGGGAAGGTATTAATATCAGCGCGATGATAAGCATGGGCTAGATTCCTGGGGCGGATGCGTTCTTTGCACGCCTCCAATCCCTAAGGTGGGCGAGACGGGAGGCGTCGATGGAATCAAACTCACGGTTTATATAGAAGATGACTATCCCCATTGTAAAGACGGCTACAAAGACATCGAGCAGTACGCCCAGCTCAACGAGCCACGGCCTTTCCATCACTATTGACGCCCCAAAGATGTATATGCCGTTTTCCATAACGAGGTACCCGAGGACCTGGGTAATGGCCTTTTTCCGCGCGACGATAAGAAAGAGACCTGCCAGCATGGTGAAAAACGATACCGGCATGATGAGCGATGTGTTTGTAATGGTCTTTCCGGCCAATGGGAGGCAAAGGCGGCCGGCCAGCCACATTGAGGCCACAAGACCGACCACTCCTAGCATCAAAGAGGTGCTGTAGCCGACGAATGGCTCCACCTCACGTTTTACGTTGGTCTCTCTTATCGCCCTGAACATGAGCCAAGGGAAGACAACGCCCTTAAGCGCCATTGCGCCGGCGGCCATGACCGCCGTTTCGATTGAAACAGGGTCCTGTCCCGTGACAAATGGGAGCACGCCGATGATAATGCCTTGAAATGCAGCGATATTTATACACATTCCAAGCAGACTTGAGCCGAGGAGGGCGAAATTTGTGAGTATCAAAAGTATCATTATCATATCGGCAAGGTTAGCCATATGTTCACCTCATGACCAGAATCAGGGCAAGGGCGGCAAGTCCGCCCGCCCCTGAAAGGAGCTGCGGCACACGCACGAGCCGAAGTCTTGCCATCGAGGACTCGATTACGCCTGTCAAGACGGACAGCGCGCACATCCCTCCCATAAAAGCAGCCCCGCCAAGCCAAGAAGTATCCGGACGGCCGGGGGCGAGGCAGCCCATCAATATGGCCCCAAGCACCCATAGTTTAAGAGATGCGCCATATTGGATGAATGCGAGGTCCATCCCGCCGTGGTCAAGCACCATTACCTCGTGGATCATGGTGAGTTCAAGGTGCGTATTTGGGTCATCCACCGGAATCCTTGCATTTTCCGCAAGAAAGATGATGAGAAGCGCGGTCGTGGTAAGAAGGGCTATCGGCAGGCTTGACGCCCCCCAGCCCTGGGCCGATATGGCATGAAATATGCCGGAGAGCGAAAGTTCACCCGTCTTTCTTGCCACTGCGGCAAGGGCCAGAAAAAGGGCTGGCTCGGCCAGGGCTGAAAACGCCGCCTCGCGGCTTGCGCCCATGCCTTCGAAGCTTGAACCTGTATCAAGCGCGGCCGATACGGTGAAAAATCTTGAAAGGCCCAAGAGATAGGCAAGGAGGACAAAGTCCCCTGAAAATGCGAAGGGTGCGGGGTGGGCGCCGAACGGCACTATGAACACGCAAATAATGGTTGCCGCAAGCCCTACGGCCGGGCCAGCCTTAAAGACCCAGGTGGTTGTGCAGCTGTAGACCGCGCCTTTTTGGATGAGTTTGATTATGTCATAATAGGGCTGGAGGAGCGGCGCCCCTTTTCTTCCTCCCAAAACGGCCTTTGTCCTGTTTATTATCGACAGGAGAAACGGAGAGAACAACAAGGCGGCGAATGAAAAGATGAAAGATGACATATCTAGCCCCTCAGTTTCCAAAACAAGATGGCCATAAGTGTTATTGCTATATAGAGCACATATAGCTGAACCCTTCCATGTTGAAGCCACTTGAGCCTTGAAAACAGCCTTGCTATGCCCAGAAAGGCAGGCTCAAAGATTAATTCCTTGAAGGCGTCATTCGTGTGGCTTTCAAAGAATGCGTTTGTAGGGAATATGTCTTTTGGCATGCGCACCGTCTCGGCGGTCCTTAAAAACGGTCTGAATAGTCCAGTAAGAGGCTGCGCAAAGGACGATGCGGTGTATTGCATCCTTGCGGTCGGCCTGGCGTAGCCGCAGCCCCAGGTCGGAGCGCTCGTTACCGTCCGGCCTCGAAGAATTGCCTTTCTGATAAGCACTAAAGCGATGGTCAGAAAGATCAGCCCGGTCGAGGCCAGGCTTATCATTAAAAGGGGTCTAGTGGCAGGCATGAGACCCGAGGCGGCCATTTGCCCTTGCGATGACAATATAACCCTTACGGCCGGTCCCAGAATATTCAAGATCAGAGGGCTTGTTATTCCGATGATTGCGCACAGGCCCGCCAGCGCAAGCATAGGGATGCGCATTAATATGCCTGACTCATGAGCCGTCTCTTCATGTCTTGGCTCTCCCAGAAACACCACGCCGAACGCCTTGGTAAAACAGGCGGTTGCAAGCCCGCCGATCAGGGCCAGCCCGGCCGCTGTGAGTATAAGAGGTGTTGCAAATGCGGCGCTTCCCTTTAAACTTGCACCTATCGCGCCATAATAGATCAGAAATTCACTTGCAAATCCATTTAGCGGCGGAAGCCCTGAGATGGCAGCGGCCCCGATAAGGAAACAGGCCCCTGTAACGGGCATGGACTTTAAGAGCCCTCCTAGACGGTCGATCTTTGCGGTTTTGGCGCCATGAAGCACTGAGCCGGCCCCCAAAAAGAGAAGCCCCTTGAAGATGGCATGATTGAGCACATGGAATATGGCGCCTCCGAAACCAAGGGCGGCGAGTACAGGAAGGCCGGATGCCTCGCCCATAAGTCCGACGCCGATGCCGAGTGCTATAATCCCGATGTTTTCAACGCTGTGATAGGCCAGCAGGCGCTTGAGATCGTGTTGGGCCAGGGCGTAAATCACACCAAGTATTCCGGAGCTCAATCCTATGCCTATCATGGCGTATCCCCACAATGGATCAGGTCTGCCAAGCAATGTAAGGCTTCGGAGTATGCCGTAGATGCCCATTTTGATCATAATCCCCGACATCAGGGCCGAGACATGGCTCGGCGCGGCGGGGTGTGCCTCTGGAAGCCAGACATGGAATGGGATAAATCCTGCCTTCGCGCCGAATCCGATTACTGCAAAAAGAAATAAGACGCCTCCGCCAAGCGGGAGCCCTTTTCCTTGAGCCATGAGGAGATCAAAGTCCAGAGACTGGGAGTTGCGCCCAAGCATTAAAAAAAAGACAAGGATAAAGACCGCCCCCAGATGGGCCGCCACAAGATATGTCCACCCGGCTGAACGTACCTCTGGTTTTTCATCCTCGAAAAGTATTAAAAACAGCGGGGAGATGGACATGACCTCCCATGCGATGAGAAACAAGACGCCGTTTCTTGCGATCGTAACCATGATCATTGAGGCCACAAGGAGGTTAAAAAAGAACCAGTGCGCGCCGGTCGATTTTCCGGCGCTGTATGATTCGAGGTATTGCGCTCCATATAGCGCACAGAGTGCGGAAAGTACAAGGATCGGGACGAGGAAAGCGGCTGAAAGGGGGTCTATCGCTACGGAAAAGGAGCCATAAGGCACGTCCCATGGCAGATGGAGAGGCTTGCTTGCACCGCCGAGCAGGATCCGTAAGACAGGCGGCATGGCCGATATGCAGGCTAGAAAGGCGCCGCCCGCGCCCAGCAGGGTTGCCACCTTGTATGACCTTCCGGCTGTGAACGCTGCAAGGCCGCTTAGTATCAAAAGAACTATGCTTATAAGAACAGTAGTCATTATCCAATTTCACAGAGCGCAAAAAGTGATGTCAAACAAGCGCAACGGTCGGCTAGGTTACATTAACTTTCCCTAAAGTCAAGGGGGGTGCTATATAAGGACATTGCGAACAAAAAAACCGCTCTTGTTTGAGGGTGAGGCGCCGGGGCCGGCCGGCACCTGCTGCTTCATGTATGTGAGCATTCCCTTAAAGTATGCAGGTGCATCCAAAAGACTTGCCAGCAAAGGGGCGTTTTTTAGATACGGCCTGTATTTTATTTATCTATTTTTTATTATATAGTTGTTTGCCGATACGACAGGAGGAATTGTTATGTCTTTGAATAGCCAAAATATCCCCTATCTTTCATTTGAAGAGCTGCTCGCGGAATCGGTGAGGCTCCACGGGCACCTCTGCCCAGGACAAGTGGTGGGTGTCCGTCTGGCAATGCTTGGCCTTAGACTTCTAGGGGTCGTGGACCCGAAAGGCAAGGACAGGAAGTCTCTCATAGTATATGTTGAAATAGACCGCTGCGCGACCGATGCAATACAGTCCGTTACAGGCTGTTCCCTTGGCAAACGTTCACTTAAATGGATGGATTTCGGGGTCATGGCCGCGACATTTGTCCATATTCCGTCAGGAAAGGCCTACAGGATATTGGCCAAAGAGGAGGCCAGGGAGCTTGCCAAGCGCTATTGTCCAGATATAGAAGATAAATACCGGCAGCAGCTTGAGGCCTATAAAAGGATGGGGGATGATGAGCTCTTTTCTGTCCAGGAGGTAAGGGTTGACATCCCCGAGAGCGATCTGCCCGGCAGGCCTCTGAGACGTGTAAAATGTATGTTGTGCGGCGACTATATTCAGGATTGCCGCGATGTGGAGAAAGACGGGCAGGCGATCTGCCGTGCGTGTGCCGGCAGCCGTTATTATGAGGTTGTCTCGGGCCCTGTTGAGGGGGTATCTGCATAAGACAGTGTGGTTGGATAAGGGAAATCTTGGAGGTGGTTTAAATGTCTGTTAAAAAGATCCCTGTTGAGCAGGCGGTCGGGATGGTGGTCCCGCACGATCTGACAGAGATAGTTCCGGGCGTGAAAAAGGCCCCTGCCTTTAAAAAAGGACATGTAATAGCTGAAAGCGATATCCCCCATCTCAAGTGCATAGGCAAGAACCATATTCACGTTCTCGAGCTTTCCAAGGATGAGATGCATGAGGACGAGGCCGCCCTTGCCATGGCTCAGGCCATTGCGGGGCCAGGTATTGAGTACGACAGAAATCCATCCGAGGGCAAGGTGGGGTTTAGGGCAGAGGTTGACGGCGTAGCTAGGATCAACAGGGAAGCGCTCTTTGAGCTTAATATGCTCGGTGAGGTGATGCTTGCAACTCTTCATGAAAACACCGTGGTCAGGAAGGGCCAGACTATTGCCGCGGGCAGAGCCATCCCGCTTGTCATAGCGAGGCGTATAGTTGAGCAGGCCGCCTCGATAGCCAGCGCTGCCGGCGGTATTGTTTCCGTTGCGCCATGGAAGATGAAGAAGGCGGGCATTGTAGTTACCGGGCGCGAGGTCTATGAGGGCAGGATAAAAGATGCCTTTGGACCTGTCATGGCCGGCAAACTTAATGCGGCAGGGCTCGATGTGGTGCATTTTGCAATAGCCCCTGACGATGTCGGCGTCATTTCAGGAGAGATAGAAAAGGCCCTGGAACTAGGGGCTGAACTTATCGTTTGCACCGGTGGCATGTCCGTTGATCCGGATGACGTGACACGCCTTGCCATTTCAAGGGCCGGGGCCTCAGATGTGGTCTATGGCGCGCCAGTCCTCCCTGGCGCGATGTTTCTTGTGGCGTATATAGGCGATGTTGCTGTGCTGGGGGTTCCGGCCTGCGGCATGTATTCCCGCATTACAGTTCTTGACCTTGTGCTCTCCAGGGTTATAACTGGTGAAAGGATGAGCCGCGCCAAGATGTCAGCGCTCGGCCACGGCGGATTGTGTCTTAATTGCAAAAAATGCAATTATCCGCTATGTCCTTTCGGTAAAGGCTGAGGTGCAAAGGAGTCTTTATTTATGTTTATTATCGGTCACTTTATAAATGCACTTGCATCTATTGTGGACATAGTGCTCAAGCTTTACATGTGGGTGCTGATAATCCGCGCAGTGATATCCTGGGTGAACCCTGATCCGTATAATCCGATAGTGCGCCTTCTTTACAGCCTTACAGACCCGCTTATGTATAGGGTAAGGCGCGTCCTGCCCCTGGTTTTCGGCGGCCTAGATCTTACACCTATGCTTCTTATATTGGCTGTGGTATTTCTCCGCAGTTTTATCGTGCCTACCCTTTATCAGCTTGCTATGCAATTTTATTGAGAAATTATGAGGTGGCGGTATGGGAATTACTCCGAATGAGATATTGGAAAAGGAATTCAAACCACGGCTCAGGGGTTACGACTCCTCTGAAGTGCGGGCCTTTCTGGAAGAGGTGGCTGCCGAACTAACGGCCGTAATAAAAGAAAGAAATACACTGAAAGGATATGTCATAGGCTGCAAGGCCAAACTTGAGGAGTTTAAAAAAAAGGAAGAGGATTTTATGTCGGCCATTGCTACAGCGCACAGGCTCGCCGAAGACATGAAGACCCAATCGGCGAAGGACGCCGATCTTATAATGGAACGGGCCAAGATGGACGCCGAGCGCATTGTGGCCGACGCCCACAAGGAGGCCGTTCAGCTTGAGGAGCGTATAAGGGGGTTGAAACGCACTCAGCGTGAGACCATCTTTAAGATACGTTCATTGATTGAGGGGTATTTGAAGCTGCTTGATGAAGAGGCCCTATCTCCACAGGAGATGGATGACGTGTCCAGCGCGGTCACGCCCCAAGCGCAGCAATCTGTTCAGACGCCCGATGTGCCGTCAGGCGGTCTGTTGGACGATATCTGGCCCGTAAAGGATCACGATGTGTCATATAGTGAAGAGGGCGGACTAGCGTCTTCCGGAATTGATTTGTTATTAAAAAAAGATGGATGATATAGTTTGAACAATCGATATTTTTTAGTTTTTAATGAAAAATTAAAGAATATGATAAAAAAAAGAGAAATTAAGAGATTAATGATTGTTAAAAATTTGTTGAAAACTTTTCTTAAGTGTAACTAATTAAAATAATTTATATTTTTTTATAAAAAAACATCCTTTGTTTTTCATATGTTACAAAAATAACTTAAAAAAAACTCAAAATATCCAATAGATAATTTTATGTTGATAACTGCGTCCAATTTTTTGCCGGACTTTGATAATCTGCTTTGACAGCATAAATAAGTCTAGGTATGACTTGCATAATCAAAAAAATAATTTGGGGTTGAGATTGGTTATGGAGAAGACGTGGGATGCATTAAAAGAAACGCTGCGTTCCAAGTTGTCCGAGAGCAGCTATAGGGTCTGGATAGAACCTATTTCTTATAAAGGGGCTGACGGAGACACCTTGATACTCGGTTGCCCGAACCGGTTCTTCGCCTCTTGGGTGCAAGAGCGTTATCTGTCCGCCTTGAAGGACGATCTGATATTTAACGGAAGGCGCCTCTCAGTGCGCTTGATGTATGAAAAAAACGAAGCCGAGACAGTTGCCGGTGGCCAGATGTACCTTCCGAATTTTTGCCCTGACGAGGTACAGAGGCCACGTTTTTCAGAGAGATTTACCTTCGATGAGTTTGTCGTCGGCGAATCAAATCAATATGCCTTTAACGCTTGCTGGCGCGTGGCCCACGAGGAGATGAATTGCAAGATTGTTTACCTGCATGCAAGGACCGGCCTCGGGAAAAGCCATCTTGCCCAGGCTGTCGGACAGACCTTTCTTGAGCGCAGGCCAAGGGCGAGACTCTGCTATGTTTCTGCAAACGAGTTTACAACGCAGATTGTAAGGGCCATCAAAGATGGGCACATGGACGCCTTGAAGCGCAAATACGATGTCTGCGACGCGCTGCTTCTTGAAGAGGTCCATTCCCTGGCAGGCAGGGAGCGGACCCAGGTGGAGCTTGTCAGCGCAATTGACGCCATGGCGGACTGCGGCAAAATGCTGATACTTACGGGCAATCAGCCGCCAGGTCAGATTGCAAGGCTCAGTGAACAGTTAAGTTCGAGGGTCGCATCCGGGTTGGTCATTTCGATCAATCCTCCGGACAAGCCTACACGCAGAAAGATATTGGCTAGAAAGGCCAAAAAACAAGGGCTCGACCTTACCGATGATGTACTTGATTTTCTGGCTGGCAGGCTTGTCGGAGACATAAGACGCATTGAGGGGGCCGTGATAGGGCTTGTCGCCAGGGCTTCATTCATAAGGCACCCTGTTGATCTCGATATGGCCAGGGAGGTCGTGGAAAACCTTGCTGCGGAACCTGTGGAAATAGACATCAGGGTCATAAGGGAGCTTGTCTGCAGGCATTATAAGGTCACGCAGGAAGACCTCAGGTCAAAGCTCA
>JAJYLJ010000095.1 GCA_021787835.1 Deltaproteobacteria bacterium
GGGCGGCTGTCTTGAGCCCTTTCGGCCTGCTCGATGAAGACAGATGGCTTTCGTTTTTAAAAAGGCCGCCTGAATCGCGTAAGCCGGTTGGAAAAGGCAGATGGATGCGTCTTGACATCCTCTTTGCTGCGGGTGGCCTTGGATGGAGCCAGGCTGTCTCTGTGGCCTATGAACATAAAAACGCTGCCAGTAAGAAAGACGAAACCTTGTCGCATGGCAAGGCCGTGACAAGGTTTCGCGCTAGATGAATGGTTTCTTGCGGTCGCCGTGTTTTCTTATGGAGACTAATAAGGCCTCATTACCCATATCCCGCAAGGGCATGTGTCCGCACAGAATCCGCAGGCTATGCACTTGTCGTCATCCGACACATAGGTATAGGTGCCTCCTGGTTCACTCACCCTTGAGATGGCGCGTTCAGGACAGATTGTTTCGCAGAGGTGACAGTCGCGGCACGAGCCGCAGCTAAGACACCGCGCCGCCTGATCTTCAGGGGTGTCGCCTGACGAGTCCGCCGGGCAGTAGTGGGTTACGGTCAGGGTTTCTCTATCAACCACATTCTGCACAAACGGCTTCCATTCCTCGCCCTTGACCTGGCTTATTATGAATTCCGCCGTCCTCTTGCCAGCGCCCATTGCGTTGGTGACAAGGCCTGGACGCTCCACATCCCCCACGGCGAATATCTTTCTGTCCGTTGTCCTCCCTGCATCATCGGTCTTTATCCATCCCCTGAATCGCTCAACGGTTTCTGGCACGAAATCAAGCGCTGGTATGTCGCCTATGGATATAAAGATTGTGTCGGCCGGTATGACCTCGCCGTCAGACAGCACGAGTCCTTCGTCTGAAATCTCCTTGGTTTGGACCGGCCAGCGGAATTTTGCGCCCAGGGCCTCTGCGGCCACTTTTTCCTTTCCAAAGGCGAGCGGCTTTTGAATATCGACCAGCGTCACCTCTTGGGCGCCGTGACGATAGGCCTCGCATGCCACATCACAGCCGACATTGCCGGCCCCTATGATTACGGCCCGCTTGCCCACTTTGAACGGCTTGGCGGTTTTTACAGATTTTAGAAAATCGAGTGCGGCAATGGCGCGATCAGAGCCAGGGAACGGAATGCGTCTTGGTTCGTGGGTGCCGACTGCTATTATTATATAGTCATATTCCTTTTTGAGTCTTTCCAGTTCCTGTTTGGTCATGGAGGCCCCGAAATGAACATGTATGTTCGGCATCTGCATGAAACGCTGTGTCTCTGCCTCCCAAATGGCCTTTGACAGGCGTTCCCATGGGATCACTTGGGCGACCTTGCCGCCGAGATATCCTTCCTTTTCGAAGATATGGGCCTCTATTCCCTCCTGGGCCAGATGCCATGCGGCGTTCATGCCTCCGGGCCCTCCGCCTATTATGGCCACCCTTTTGCCGCCCGCCGGCTTAGCCTCTGGAGGCCTGGTGTCTTTTACCGCACGTCCAAGCATGGCCACATCTATCTTTTGGTCAACGAGCTGCCTTGAACAGTTGTCCATGCAAAGGTTCGGACATATAGCCCCGCATACCGAGGCTGGAAGCGGCGTATATTTAAGGGTCAGTTTGTAGGCCTCTTCTGTTTTGCCGTCCCGGATAAGCCGCAGACGGTCGACCGTTGGGATGTGTATGGGGCAATAAAATGTGCATGGGGCGGCCTTTTCCCTGTTGGCCCAATACGGCCTCCGTCTTCTGAATTCACCTGTTTCAATTACGCCTATGGTCCCTCTTTCGAGGCCCGGGGCGATATCCCTTAGCGGGTCTCCTCCTCCGAAGCCCGTGTTCCATGTCTTGGCCCGGAATTCCTGCATGTTCATGCGTCCACTGTTTAACAGGGCCTTTTCCTGCGGAGAAAGCGGTATGAGTATCTTCCATTCATCCCTGACGGACAGGGCGCCAAGAAGATCCACTCTATCAACGGCGTCAAGGAATGCCGGAAGCCTCTCAAGCAGCCAACTCCATTGCTCGTCATCGGGCTCGGCCATGCGGACATCGGTCTTGGAGTATGAGCCGTCTGTCTCACCCCTGAAATAGATGAAACCTCCTACCATGCCGACGCATGGCCGGTAGCCAAGGACATTTTTCGGATTTTTCGGATCAACGCCGCATATGACGCCTATGCCGCCGCAGTTGAATTCGGCGAATGTGTCGCCCACTGAACCCAAGACCCACAGCTCTGGCCGTTCGTATGCAGGGTTCCACTTGGTCATCGTAAGGCCCCTTGCGCCTATAGAGCCTTTTACTATAACCTTTCCCTGGGCCATGGCATTACACGCGCCGTTCGTGGCGTCACCAAGGACCGTTATGTGGGCGCCTATGTTCAGATAGCCCACGTCGTCGGACGCCGGACCTTCGCAGATGATGGTCGTGCCAGGTCTTCCCATGCACCCAAGCCTCTGACCGACAGGCCCTCTGACCCTGATATTTACGGCGCCGCCTTTGCGCCGAAGGCGTCCGCCCACGTTGTGCTGGCCGTATGTTTCAAGTATGAGGTCGCAGGATTTCTTCACGGCCTCTTGAATCATGTCCTCAAGGGCCTTCGACTTTATCCTGTGTCCGTTTTCATCTATGCCTTTGATAGTGATTGCTTGCCCCATGATCTATATGTTCCCTCGGATATTATGTCTAGCAGATATATCGGATTTTTAGTCTTTCAGCCGCAGCCGCGTCATTTATTCCCAATGCGTCGGACATGCCTATCGGGAGGCTTTGGGAGCGGCCAAGGGGCGCCATAATCTTTTTTATCTCTGTCCTGATGGCGAGGAATACGTCTACAACGCGCTGGGCCACGGCGTCAGGATCAAGACGGCGGTAAAGCTTCGGATTCTGGCTGGTTATGCCCTTTGGGCACACGCCAATGTTGCAGACATTGCAGCGGTTTCTTTCGCTTCCAAGGCATCCCGCGGCCGCCTGCATCATGTATTTGCCGATGTGTACGCCGCTTGCACCCAACATAATCAAGGCCATGCCATTTTGGGCCACGTTTCCGTTTTTGCCTATGCCTCCCGCTGCAAACAGGGGTATTTCATTCTGTTTGCCCTGGGCGACGAGGTCGAGATAGCACTCCCTCAGATTAGATGCTATCGGGTGCCCCATGGAATCCATGCTGACGTTGTAGGCGGCGCCTGTTCCGCCGTCTATGCCGTCCATCAGGAGACCGCCGGCATAGGGGTTGCGCACAAGGTTGTTAAGCACGGCCTTGGCTGATGTCGAGCCCGATATCTTTGGATAGACCGGCACTCTGAACCCCCAGGCCATGGACATGGTCTGGATCATCTTCATGACGCTTTCTTCGATGGAATAAAGGGTCTGATGGACAGGAGGGGAGGGGAGATCCACCCCTTCCGGCACGCCGCGAAGCCGTGCTATCAGCTTGCTTACTTTGTACCACATGAGAAGCCCCCCGTCTCCTGGCTTGGCTCCCTGGCCATATTTTATCTCGATGGCGCATGGGTCGCACTGCATCTCAGGTATCGCCCTTATTATCTCGTCCCATCCAAAATAGCCGGAGGCGATCTGGAGGATGATGTATTTCAGGAACGGGCTTTTGAGCACCCACGGCGGGCATCCACCCTCTCCAGTGGCCATGGCGACAGGTATGCCGAGGACCTCGTTGCAATAGGCCACCCCCTGCAAGAGCCCGAGCCACATATTTGGCGAAAGCGCGCCGAATGACATGGAACCTATTACAAACGGAAATATCTCCCTGGTCGGCGGTATCCATTCCCCGGCGGCCTTGCGTCTTAGATATTCTTCGGGCGAAAGTATCCTGCCTAGGATGGTGTTGATGAAAAATTCGTGACGGCCTGCATCCAGGGCAGGGTCGGTAAGCATGGAGATCCTAGTGAATATTACCCTGTCGAGTATGGTGTCGCCGTTATTTCTTCTGCCGCCCCGTTTCCATGCCTCTCCGCCTTGATTCATGTGGAATTTAAGGCGGCTGTCATTTGGATTGGGTCCCGGGGTGATCGCCTCGTTGGGGCAGACCATGGCGCACATGCCGCAGCCTATGCACCTGTGGGCGACATCCGTGCGCTGGCGTATACCGGTGAAGGTCTTAAAATCATTCCCGATCTCTCCGCCGATGTTCAGTTTCGGCATGCGTTTTCGCCTGTAGGCCAGATAGATGGCCTGTGTCGGGCATGCGGATGTGCATCGGCCGCAGAGGGTGCATCTATCCTCCCTGTGCTGGATGACCCAGGGAAGGTCAGCCGGTATCAGGCTGCTAGGCGAAACGGAAATGGATCGAATTGATACCATACTTTGTACTCCTTTCTGTCTGGAGGGACTATTACCGTGTGTTCACGCATGGGCTGGAAGTCGGCGGAGCGGTCACGCTCCGGGATCATGGCCTCCAGACCGCACATTTCGGAGGACATGGCCCACTCGCCTGGTCTTCCGCCGATAACGCCCGGGCGCATCTTCTTGTGGTCCATGACCAGCAGGGTCGTCTCGTCCGGAAGCGACCCCATGACGCAATTCGGGCCGTCGATAATAAGCCTGCGACAGGCGGTCTTTAGCCCCATGAGGAATTCACCCTGGGGGTGTCCGGCCAGTTCCTCGGTTTTTAGAGGCGTTATGACATGCTTGTAGGTTTCAAGCGGAAGTTTGAGCTTTTTAGTCACATAGTGAAGGATGTGCGTAAATACCTCGCTGTCGCTCTGATAGCCTATGTATCCCGGGAAGTGCCTGCCCTGGAGCCACTCTTTTATCGGCACAAAGGCCGTATTTTCCCCGTTGGTCATAGTGGCTATGCCCTGTACGAAAAATGGATGGCAGGCATAGAGATTTATGCCGTAGTTCGTGTTCTGCCTTCCCTGCGCCATCACCACCCTGGCGTTTATCCTGTCGTCATCTAGGCCGAGCGCCCTGCCGACCTCGAGCGGCCAGCCTACCTCCTTGATTATGGCGACGTCCGGCCAGAATGAGAAGACAGTAATGTCGCCGCCGTTGTCTTCTCCGTCTTTTCTGAGTTCAAGACGCGTGAGCATCATCTCCTGTCCGGCGCCTTCTTTATCAAGAGACTTCCAGGATGCAGGCGGCCTGTACTCCCTTACAAAGTATTTATGGCGGTCCTTTGCCTCTATTAACGATAGATCGGTATTGAACTCATGGTCATATTTTAGTTCAAATCCCTTGTTTTCCATTATAGAATTGAGCCTGGCCAGGGCCTTTTCGGTATGTGCTATGCCGGACAGGATGGGGTGTTCCCCGCCATAGTTGTAATCCTTGAAATGAAGACCTCTTAGAAGGAGCCCGAGTCCGCTTCCATCGTAACCTTCCTGCATGGATTCCATTGCCTTTAATATTGAATAGGGCGAGAAAGGCTCGTTTGCCGTTTTAAGTGCCAGACGACACATTTTTTGCCTCCGTTGGTGATTAGGAGTAAGGGTGCTATATTTAAAAAGCCGTTTTTCAGATGATGCCTTAGCTAGCTGAAAAGGCCATGCTACTATAGGCCCGCCGTATTTTCTTGTCAAGGAAATTGGGCAGGAAATTGGACGGTGAAGGCTTGCGCGCGCTCTTCAGGAAAATCCTTGGCCTTAATGCTTTCAATCAGGTATTCTTTAAAATCGAGCCGGTCAAATGTTACTGATGTTTTCTTATATTTTATTTTAAGCGTAAAATGAATCCGACGCCCTGGACGCAAAAAGAAAAGACGCTTTTACTGAGCCGCAGACTCCCCAATGGATGGAGGCGCGTAAAGAGTTCAAGTTATGCATGGGTGGCTGTTTGCCGGGACGGAAGCGGACAGGTGCGTTTTTTTAAGTTCTTTCTTGCCCGTTCTCCCGCCGAAGCGATAAAGGCCGTTTTTAAGGGGAGACGGTCGGTGCGGTTTGTAAAGGAGACAGAGCGCCTTAAGGGGCTTGGCTTTTTAGCGCCGGATGTGCTCGCGCATGGCGCTGGTCTCTGGTCAAGGTTAAAGGGTGAGGGCTGGTGTCTGACCAGGGGTTTGAAAGGCTGCGGGGTCATGGGCTTTTTGCACTCACAGATACGGCCAGAGGAAAGGAGGGGTTTTATTTCCGCCCTGGCCGCCGAGGTGGCGAGGTTTCATAACCAGCGTATCCGGCATGGGGATCTCAGACTGAGCAACATATTTGTCATGGATCCCGATGATATGGACCAGGGGCGTAAGTGGCGTTTTGCATTTCTGGACAATGAAAGAAATCGGTTGTATCTAACCGGCCTTCCGTGGAGGGAGCGGTGCCGGAACCTTGTGCAGATGAATATTGACAGCGTTTTTGTTGATGTCAGAGACAGGCTCTATTTTTTAGGGGAATACGCAAAGGCCTCCGGGTTTGAGGCGCGGATAAGGCGCGTTCTTATAAGGGATGTGGCGGATTGGACTGAAAGGCGCATCAAGGCAAGATTTAAAAAGGAGGGATGAGGCTTGGGGAAGATCACCATTCTTTATTTACTAAGCGCGTTTAACGAAGAGAATATCTACTTCAATCAATTAGTAGAAGGGTTGGACAAGGACCGTTATAGACCTATAATATGTTATCTTCGAGGCCCTACGCCGGACAAGACCGTTTTGAAAAATGAAGGGTATCCTGTGATTACGTTTCCATATTCAAAAAAAGACCTCCGCAGCCTGAAGTTTGGCCTGGCGGTCAGGATACGCAATATATTGAAAGAAGAAGGCGTTGACATCATCCATGCCTATCGCCACAAGCCAACCATCTATGCCGCCCTTGCTGCGCTTGGTTTGGCTGGCGTAAAGATCATATCGAGCGCGATAGCGCAAAACCAGAGCCGCTCCATTATGAGACGGTTTCAGAACC
>JAJYLJ010000096.1 GCA_021787835.1 Deltaproteobacteria bacterium
CTTATCATTTTAACGGCGGCGGCGTTCATGGCGTCGGCCAGGCTGAACACGCCCCTTTCTTCATACATCTGGGCGACGAAAAGGAGCATGAAAAAGAGATCTCCCAGTTCCTCACACGCCCCTGTCTGGTCACCCTCGCGGATGGCCTCGATAAGCTCGTAGGCCTCTTCAACCACATACTTTGTAACCGATTCGGGTGTCTGCTCCCTATCCCACGGACAGCCGTCCGGCGCGCGAAGCCTCTTTATGATCCGTTTAAGCTCAAAAAAACGCTCATTTTCAATCTCATTCTCATTATTCATGATCGCGAAAACCTCTCGAAAATATCCGGCCCTCAGCCCGTTTAATCTTGAAAAACCTACCTTACATGGTAAATTGTCGCCATGACAATAAAAAATAAGGCAAAATCAGGCATAATTCTACCAATAATAGAGCAATGCGCCAGACAGGAAGGCATGGACTCAAAAGACCTTGCCCGCAATATAGGCGCCGGGTCGGCCGTTGTCCCGCACAACCGCCATGTTGAACTCAAACAGCCGACGGCCATAGGCAAGGGACTCTCAACCAAGATAAACGCGAATATCGGCACATCCAAGGACCACCCCGAACTCGAACCTGAGCTCGAAAAGCTCAAGGTATCCCTGGCATCAGGCGCCCATGCGGTCATGGACCTTTCGACAGGCGGCCCAATAAATGAAATCCGGCAGGCCATAAGGCAGGCATGCCGGGTTCCGCTTGGCACCGTGCCTATTTACCAGACCGCCGTCGAGACCGTCGAGATGCGCAAGCGCCCTGTATGCGAGATGAACGAAGACGACATGCTGCGGACAATAGAAGAACAGGCCGTGCAGGGCGTTGACTTCATGACCATACACTGCGGTCTCACCCTTGCCGCAATAGAAAGACTGAAACGCAACAAAAGGACGATGGGTGTCGTAAGCCGCGGCGGGTCCTTAATCCTTGAATGGATGGTGTACAACCAGAGGGAGAACCCATTCTACGAGCGTTTTGACGACATACTCGCCATAGCCAAGGAACACGAGGTGACGCTCAGCCTCGGCGACGGGCTTAGGCCAGGCTGTCTTGCCGACGCCTCTGACGGGGCGCAGATACATGAACTCATCGTACTCGGTGAACTGACCTTAAGGGCCTGGGATCAAGGCGTACAGGTGATAATCGAAGGCCCCGGGCATATGCCCATAGATCAGATAGCCGCGAACATGCTCATCCAGAAGCAGCTCTGCCACGGGGCGCCATTTTACGTTCTGGGTCCTTTGGTCACCGACATCGCCCCGGGCTACGACCATATCACAAGCGCTATAGGAGGGGCGATAGCAGCCGCATCCGGCGCCGACTTTCTGTGCTATGTAACCCCTGCCGAACATCTGAAACTGCCGTCCCTTGAAGACGTAAAAGATGGTGTGATAGCCTCAAAGATCGCGGCCCACGCGGCAGACCTTGTAAAAGGCGTGCCGGGCGCCGCAAAAAAAGACCTCGAGATGGCCATAGCCCGCCACAATCTGGACTGGCAAAGACAGATCGAACTTTCCATCGACCCTGTAAAGGCAAGGCTTTACTGGGAGGAAGGCGGGGCTTACAAAGGCCCCACCTGCACCATGTGCGGTGAATACTGCGCCATAAAGACATTCAAGCGGACAATGGCAAGGTGCGACAAGAAGGCATCCAAAAAAGGGTGATGCAGCCTAAAAAACGTATACTGTCGATAGCAGGCTCTGATCCCGGCGGCGGGGCCGGCATCCAGCAGGATATCAAGGTCTTCACCGCCCTTGGCGTCTATGGTTCAGCCGTGATCACCGCCCTGACCGTACAGAACACCCTCGGGGTACAAGGCGTCCTGCCTGTAGATGCTGATTTTGTCGCCAGACAGGCCGCGGCGGTCATTGAAGACATAAGGCCTCATGGCATAAAGGCCGGTATGCTCGCGAATTCGAGTATCATAGAGGCCGTTTTCAATGCGGTTTCATCATCTGTCAATGACGCCATACTGGTGGTTGATCCCGTTATGATTGCAAAAGGCGGGGCGCCCTTGCTTGAAAAGGACGCGGTGCGCGCCTTGAAAGCGCGTCTCTTGCCCATTGCCGATGTCATCACGCCGAATATCCCTGAGGCCGAGGCCCTGCTTGATAGGCGGATACCGGATGCCGGAGCCATGCCCAAGGCGGCGCTCGATCTCCTGCGGCTGGTCAAAAAAGGCGGCGCGGTGGTCTTGAAGGGCGGCCACCTCGAAGGCGGCATGATGCTGGATGTGGTTGCAACCCAAAACGGTCTGACTGAATTGCCGCATGACCGCATCCGTACCATGCACACGCACGGTACCGGCTGCACGTTTTCATCCGCGCTCGCCGTATTTCTCGCCGGGGGCTGCAACGCGACCGAGGCCGCTGGAAAGGCCAAGGCCTTTGTGACAACCGCCATCAGGGGGGCGTTTAAGGTAGGCCGCGGCATCGGGCCTGCAAACCCCATCGCGCCGCTTGAAAACAGCCTTGAGAGGTTTGATGTCATAAGGCGGCTTGAAGAGGCCGCAGGCCGTCTTTCATCCATGCCATGCCGGGCGCTTGCGCCCGAGGTGCAGATAAACATCGGTTACAGCCTGCCGTGGCCGGATTCCATCATGGATGTGGCCGCATTCCCAGGGCGCATCATAGGCCTCAAGGATGGTGTCAAGGCGGTCTCGTGTCCTGAATTCGGGGCATCGAGCCATGTCGCGCGCATCATCCTGACAGCCATGGGTTCCGATCCTGCCTTCAGATCCGCCATGAACATACGTTTTGACGAGAGTTACATCGAAAGGGCCGCAGGGCTCGGTCTGACCGTGCAGGAATTTTCAAGAGACGAAGAGCCTGAAGACGTGCGCGCAAGGGAGGGCTCGACCCTTTCCTGGGGGGTGAGAACGGCCATAGAGAGGGCGGGCCGGGTGCCTGACCTGATATTCGACAGGGGCGCCGCGGGCAAGGAACCCATGATCCGTCTCCTTGGAAAGGAGCCGGTAGGGGTGGTTGAAATGGCCCTCAAGATAGCGTCGATTATATGAAATTATAATCTTTCGACAAAATCTATATATTCATCGATGGAAGCTATTAACTTGCAAATTTCAAGTTCCTGTCTATTATTTTTTTGATAGTCGTTACAAATTTCCTTCAGGAATTCTTTTTTTTCTTTTTTATCATCTTTCTTTTTTGTTTTTAAAAAATCCTTTAGTTTTGTTAAATCTTTTTCTAGATTTTTTAAATCTTCTAGATTTTTTAAATTTTGTTCTGTAATTGCTAATTTCATGCAAAAACTTAATTTTATCTCAATCTTGTTGTCTTTTTCTTCTTTTTTTATAAAGAATCTACAAAGATTTTCTCCATTTTTTATACAACACCTTAAAAAACTTAAGTTAATTATACAATCAGCATCTAATGCCAATGAGTTGCTTCCATTGTTACATATCAACAACAACGCTGAATTTCCTCCGATCATTTTACCGATATAACAGGACATTATAACTCCCTCCTTATATTTTTTAAAATTTAAAGTTGCCTCAATGATTTTTTCTTTGTGACATAAGAAAGATCACAAAGCAGATTATTGCTTACATTAGCAGATAAATTCCTTGGAGAAAAAATTATCTTATGTCCGTTATAATAATAAATTTCAATGCATTTTTCAGTTTTTTCGTATCTTAAATTGGCAATTTTAGGTATGCCATTTAATTCTTCTTTTACTTTTGTCTTTGCATCGTTCTTTTCAGCAGGATGAAGAATAACTATCCTCTTTTGCTTAAAATTATCCAAAAGGCAGAAAAAAACAAATTGATTCAATTGAGAATCATTTGTTACTCCTGTTGCCGCTGGCTTCAAATTGCACTCCGTCATAAAAATCATTTCATCTATAAATTTATCTTCTTGATTGGGTTCCTGAAAAATTTTTTTGAGTGGCTTTGAGTTATAATATTCTTCTTGGCCTGTTAATAATAATATAGACAAAAAACTTTTTGCTACATTCCATTCATGCCTACCCTTACGTTTTGTATGATAAAGAGTCTGATAAACAACAAATGGGTAGTCGTAAGCAAATTGAGGATTATTTATTAAATGTTCTCTTAATGTTCTATAAAACAGACAATTAAAAGAATTAAATTTATCTTCGTTTGCCCCACCCCATTTCTCAAGAAATTTTCTTTTTATATGTTCTAATGCGAATGGACAATTCAAAGGTATATCAAAAATCTCTTTCCAATATAAATCGGCGCAGATTTTGAAATAAAGAGATCTGTCATCTTGAAGATTACTGGCCAACTCGGACCCGGCATAAATTATCGGAGAGAATGGGTTCCCGGTTCCACTATAATATTTCATTCTCTCCACATAATCAGTAAGCGAAGAGATACCTCCAAATAAAGGATAAGTATCGTCTATATATCCAGACCTAAGATACTTTTTGAAATCTTCTTCGGCTAAATCAACATCGAAAGAATTAAATCCAATTTGTATGGCTAAAGTTTTAGCCCTTTCTTTTAGCCTTTCGATAAGATTCTGATAACTTCCATTACATACCATTTCTCACCTTCAAATTATCATTAAAATTCAATATAACTTTTTAATTAAAATAAACGCTCAAACGTGTCAATGAAAATGAGGCATCTTTGATTCATAAAAATTAGAGTGGCGACTAACCGGTTTGATGATGTAAGTCAACGGCATCAGTCATCCATCATATCTGTCTGATGCCCTTAAGACTGTATCCATATACAACATCTCCTGCCTGCCCTACTCCAATTTGACAAGGGAAAGATGCATCATTTATATTGGCACAGCGGACAGGAGGGTATTCATTACAAAGAAAATGATGGATAACTCTTGTTTTAAATAGTGGAACAATATGCATTAGGATACTAGTTGTTATGAACATACCCGCGAAAGAAATAACGGAGGTCACCGAGGAGCTGGTCCAGCTCGCTAATCTCCATCTCCCTGAGGACGTCTCGGCGGCGCTGTCCAGGGCCGCTGCAAGAGAGTCATCTCCTACGGGCAGGCTTATACTCGAGCTGCTCCTTGAAAACAGCCGTATCGCCAGGCGTGACCGCCTCCCCATCTGCCAGGATACAGGGATCGACGTATTCTTTGTGGAGATAGGAAGGTCTATCTCGATTGACGGCGATCTTGTCCATGCGATAAACAAAGGTGTGGCGTCCGGCACGCGCAAGGGCTATCTGAGGTGTTCGGTCTGCGACCCATTGACGCGCGAAAATACTGGCGATAACACCCCGGCTGTAGTCCATGTGGAACTTACCGGCGGGGAAGGTCTTGTTATTGATTGCCTGCCTAAGGGCTGCGGAAGCGAGAATATGGGCGCGCTCTTCATGCTGCCGCCTTCAGCCGGTGTTGACGGGATAGTCAAGGCCGTGGTGGACACTGTCTTAAAGGCGGGTCCGAATCCATGCCCTC
The DNA here is from genome assembly GCA_021787835.1 of Deltaproteobacteria bacterium. Lineage (GTDB taxonomy): Bacteria > Desulfobacterota > Dissulfuribacteria > Dissulfuribacterales > Sh68 > JAJYLJ01. The sequence continues at coordinate 5,451 of JAJYLJ010000096.1, forward strand.
CAGGGGTGATAGGCGTGGGGATCGGAGGCACCATGGAAAAGGCAGCGCTCCTTTCCAAAAAGGCCCTTTTGCGGCCTATCGGGGAGCCAAGTCCAAGAGAAGACACGGCAAGGCTTGAAGCCAGGCTTTTCAGTGAAATAAACCGTCTGGGCATCGGCCCGCAGGGGCTTGGCGGCGACGTAACCGCCCTAGGTGTGGCGGTTGAGACCTATCCATGCCATATCGCAAGCCTGCCGGTGGCCGTAAACATCCAGTGCCACGCAGCCAGACATGCAAGGGCTGTCTGGCATGACGGCCTGTGGACCATAGGGACTGATGCCGGCCCGGCGGCCAGCCGTATGGATGCGGAATGCGGACATACGCCCTTTAGTCAAGACAAGGCCATAGGTATCGAACTCCCTGCCACGAAGGAGACACTCTCCCGTCTAAAGACAGGTGACTGGGTGCTCCTGAATGGGGTGCTCTATACAGGCCGTGATCAGACACACAGACGTCTTGTCGAACTCATGGACCAGGGCCGGCCCCTGCCAGTGGACCTCAAAGGCCAGACCATCTACTATACCGGGCCGTCTCCTGCTCCACCCGGAAGGGTTATCGGCTCAGCAGGCCCTACCACCAGCTACCGCATGGACGCCTACACGCCGAGGCTTCTGGAGCAAGGGGTCACGGCCACGCTCGGCAAGGGCCGCCGCTCTCTGGAGGTGCGCGAGGCCATGAAACGCCATGGCGCGATCTATCTGGCCGCGATAGGCGGGGCAGGGGCCTATCTCTCCGGGTGCATAACAGGATGTGAGCTAATAGCATTCCCTGATCTCGGCCCTGAGGCCATGTACCGCATAGAGGTCGAAGACCTGCCAGCCATCGTGATAAATGACTCAACCGGCTCGGACCTCTACGAAGAGATCGCGGCATCAAAAATCAAGGCCAGTCCGGACGAAGGTCTTGCGTAAGCAATAAGTAACCTTGCGCAACAGAGACGGCCCTTGCCAATGTGGCCGTAAACGGGCGGCGGGCCAAGGCCGGAACCGGAGTCAAGGGAAGACAGGTCCAGGTCATGAAATGCCGCCGCCTTCCTTCCATCTGACCGGAAAACTACAGACAACGGTGGTCCCCTTGCCCTCAGCGCTCTCTATCTCGATCTCGCCCTGATGCTCTCCAAGTATCTCCTTCACCAGGAAAAGCCCAAGCCCTGTGCCGCTCGCCTTGGTGGTGACGGGTGCGGCGAAGAGCCTTTTCTTGATATCCTCGGGTATCCCCGGGCCATTATCGCGGATGCTTACAACCGGCCTGCCGTCGA
>JAJYLJ010000097.1 GCA_021787835.1 Deltaproteobacteria bacterium
AGTCAAGCCTGAGCGCGCTTCTGTGGTGTATACAGGAAGCAACCGCTATCCTGAGGCCTGATGCAAATGTTCTCTGCATAGGGAATAGATTAAAATCAAGGTGCCCTGCTATCTTACGGCCCGCCTTGTCCTTAGCTGCCGCACACCTGCTTGAGTCTAACTATATAGTGCCGACAGATCCAGCAGACTGACTGTGTGACCCCGGCGAGCCAGACAAGATGCAGAAGGCATGATTGAAAAACTTACAGTCTGCAGAAAGACCAGCCGCCTTTAATGTCATCACCTAAAAGCCAAAGACAAGCTCGCGCAGCCGGTGTATGTCTATGGAAAGAGAGGTTAAGACCAGCCTTTCTTTAAAACGACGCTGTCGCCTGTCTTCACATCCAGCAGGCGCTTGGCGGATCCGCAATTTACCGATATCTCCAGAAGGCCGCTGCTCCCCGTAACGGCCAAAACGCCGCCGACGGGTGCATCGGAGTATGTCTTGAACAACTGGCATTCCTTGCCGCGTATCGATACGGTGCAACCGGCATGGTCAAGAAAGCCCGCCACCAAACCCTCGTCGAGATCGGTTATCAGGTTTCCAAATCGGTCGATATATATGACCTGCCCTGTAAGTTTGCCGTCTTCGATTTTTGGCTCCAAATATTTAAACAGGACAGGGGCATTGTATTTACCGCCGAAGCTAAGAGGGGGTGTCCCGAGCGACAGATGCGCGGCCACCGGGGCGAAGATGTCCCTGGCATGGAATGTCGGGCTTACCGGCCTCCTGAAATAGTGCTCTTTTTCAATTACGTGGCAGCTAAAGGCCCCGGCCTTTTTCGCCAGATATGTTATGAGGCCGTTGTCAGGCCCTACAAAAAAATGGCCGTCAAAGGACATGATGAGGCCGTTTCTCGGGGAACCCACTCCAGGATCGACCACGGCGAGAAAGATCGTGCCCTGGGGAAACTGTCTGAAGCATGATGCGAGGATGAAGGCCCCGGATTTTATGTCGTGAGCGGGGACCTCGTGTGTGATGTCTACGATGGAAAGACCCGGATTTATCTCCAGTAAAACCGATTTGACTATGCCGACATACGGGTCTTTAAGGCCAAAATCGCTCAGGAACGCAAGCATTATACCGCCACACCACCTCGGCCGTCAGCCAAGTTCAGCCAGGGTACCGCCCTGGCTGTCTTAGCAAGTCAAGTGTCTTCTATTTCGAGGAGTTCGCCTCGGTGGAGTTCTGTTACTTGAACATACCCAGCATCGAGCCCTTTTTTTATATTTTCAAGGACACTGTAGGCATTTTCCCTGCCGTTTGCATATATATCAACCGCCGCGTATTTATTTTCGGGCCAGGTATGAATCAATACGTGGGCGCTTGGCGTCTTGGCAGTGCCTGATACACCGTAAGGATTGAACTGATGCACACGGACCTCGAGATCATGGGCCTCCTGTCCATCCCGCTCCACGGCCCCCTGCCCCAAGAGATACAGGGCCTGCTCTATCACCTTCGCATCAGCAAGCGTAGAAAATGGAGATTGCCATATCTCTACGAGAAGATGGGTATCCATGACGACGCCCATGCGCCCCTTTACCTGCTCATAACGGGACCTTGCTGCATCCAGATTGTCACCTATGGCGGCTAGACTAAGCGTCATGGCTTTCTCCTTAATATCAGACATGCAAAAAGCCCTTTACCACGCAAACTTCAGATAAAGAGCCCGACAACGCAAGCAAAAAAACAGAAAAACAACCTTTAAAAATCAGCTTGGTCGGGACGAGAGGATTTGAACCTCCGACTCCCTGAACCCCATTCAGGTGCGCTACCAGGCTGCGCTACGTCCCGATATTGTTAGTTAATAACACAAGCAATTTTGTCTTGAAATGACAAGACCCGATAACATTTTTTTTAATCCGCGTCAAGGAAGAAATAACAATAAAACCTAACAAAAGGTTTAGTAACATTCGTGATGCGACGCAAACCAAGCGGGTATATATTATATAAATGAATAAGCAATCCGGACCAGCGGAAAACGAGGTAATCCTGTCAGGACGCATCGAACGGGTCACTTATGCCTCGCCTGAGACTGGATTCGCCGTGCTAAAGGTGAAACCTAAAAAGGGCGCGATCTTTACCGCCACAGGGACCATGCCGGATATTTTAAATAACGCCGGACTCCAAGGGTCGGATTTTCAGTTTTGCGGGGCATGGACCACCACCAAGTATGGCAGACAATTCGCCTTTTCAAATTGCAGGCATATCGGAAACGAACTCCTGTTTTTTTTATCGAGGGTGGTGAAAGGTATTGGAGAAAAACTCGCCAAGGAACTTGTGGATCAATACGGCGAGGAGATGCTTTTAGACATATTGGACCGGTCGCCGCAAAGACTTGTCGAAGTCAAAGGGATAAAGGAAAAACGGCTCGATGTAATAATGCGCTCATGGCAAAAACACAAAAGCCTCAAGTCCCTTGCCGAATACCTTGGAGGCCGAGGAAGCGCGATTACGCCGAATCTCCTTATAAGGATATACAATCATTTTGAAGACAAGGCGCCGGCCATAATAAAAGAAGACCCTTACAGATTGACGGAAATCAGGGGGATAGGCTTTAAAACCGCCGACAAGATAGCGCTTGGCCTCGGGGTTTCGCCCGATTCGCCCTCCAGGATACGCGCGGCCGTAACCCATCTGCTGGTAAATGCGGCGGAATCGGACGGACACTGTTATCTCGACCATGAGACCCTTGTAAGCCTTGCCGTGGAAACCCTCTCGCCAGCCGGAGGGCAGCCGGAGGGAGGACTGATAAAAGACGCGCTCGAATCCATGATATCCGATGGCGCGCTGGTTGAATTTGAGGGCGGATACACAGGGCTTTCCACATATAAATATATGGAGGACTGGCTCAGGGACTTTTTTATTGCGAGGTCCCGCAAGACCGAACGCCATGTAATGCCTGACGATTTGTTCGATGTTTTTATCTCGGGCTTTGAGGATAGGGCGGGGATCGAGCTGTCCATTGAACAAAAGGAGATAGTAAGGCGCATTGCGACTGAACCAAGGCTTGTCTTCGGTCTTGCAGGATACGCTGGCACTGGCAAGACGACGGTCTGCCAGGCCATTTTGGACATGCTGTCAAATTATTACGCGCCGAGAGATGAGATCGTCTGCTGCGCCTTTACAGGCATGGCCTCGGCAAGACTTAGAAAGGCAACGGGCTATGACGCCTTCACCATCCACAGCCTGTTGAAATATCAGGGCGACGGTTTTTTTGAACACGGGCCTCAAAAACCACTCCCGCACAAGGCGGTGGTCCTGGATGAGGCCTCGATGGTCAATCTGCCGCTGTTTTTCCATCTCGCACGCTCCCTCAGACCAGATGCGCTACTTGTGCTCGTCGGAGACCCCGCCCAGCTTCCGCCTATCGGGACCGGCAATGTCTTTTCCGACATCCTTGAGGCAGGGATCATCCCATCCGTACACCTTAGCCGGATATACCGCCAGAGCGAAGACAGCGTCCTAGCCCTATTCGCAAACGAGATCAGACAGGGGCGGGTGCCTGATGGCGTGACAGAGCAAGGCTGGAAGGATTTCGCCTTTCAAGATGTGGAACGGCACAACATATTCGCCTTAAAAAAACAAAACACCGAGGCCGAACTCAAGAACTTGCGCGATGAAAACAACGGTGCCATACTTGAGCGCATATGCGAGCTTGCCGGCCAATACAAGGGCACACTTGCGCACCATGTGTGGGACTTCCAGGTCCTGACCCCTATGAGGGTCGGCAGGCTTGGCACCGAGGCCCTGAACCCTGTACTACAGCAGATACTGAATCCTAAAAAAACGGGCCCGGAGGCCAGAAGCGGCGGCATAACCATACATGAAGGCGACAAAGTGGTCCACCTGCAGAACAAGGACATGGAGATAATGGCCTGGGAGAGCTACCTTAAAAACGAAAAGGTCTTTTCTAAGGAGGCGGTGCGGCGGATATTCAACGGAAACGTCGGGCTTGTAACCGGAATAGATGAGGAAACAGGGCGGTTTTATGTAGTCTATCCGGAGCGGATTGTCATAGCCTACGACTTTGACTACCTTGGTGACATCATTGAACTTGCCTATGCGCTTACCGTCCACAAGGCCCAAGGGAATCAGTACCGCATAGTGGCCATACCCCTTACGAATTCACACTATATCATGCTCAACAACAAATGGTTGTATACGGCCATTACAAGGGCCGAGGAAAAGGTATATCTTGTGGGGCAGCCGTCCGCCTTAAAAAGGGCCTGTAAAAACGCTGAAGGTGTCAGACGCAATACATGGCTCGGCCTGCTCTTAAAAGACAAGGGCCATCCGGCTGCCGGGGCCTGCTGATTTTACGGCCAGCATGAAGCCAAGGCCCGACATATCCAACCTGCTTGACCGGTGGCAGCCTTCCGAGCCGGCGGTGTTGATTGGCGCGTCTGTGCTCGTAGGCCTTGGAAGCGGGGCCGGCGTCTGGCTGTTTAAATACCTCATCCGGCTTGCACATCTTGCGGTCTTCAAGGGCTTGGGAGGGCTCTTGTATCCAACGGGTCCTTTCAGGATTATTCTATTGCCAGTCATTGGAGGGCTGGCGGTCGGTCTGTTTGCCCATTTTTTCGGGAAAGACAAGGGATACAGACAAGGCATAGCCGGAATCATGGAGGCGACAGCCATTACGGGCGGGCGGTTCCGGTATCAGACGGCCCCAGTCAAGGCGGCGGCGGCGGCCATCTCAATTGGAAGCGGCGCATCTGTAGGCCCTGAAGACCCCTCTGTCTTGATCGGGGCAAGCCTCGGCTCTATGCTGGGCCAGCGGCTCAGGCTCTCGGATGAAAGGATAAGGGCCCTTGTCGGCGCGGGCGCCGCAGCCGGTATCTCTGCCGCGTTCAATGCACCCATAGCCGGCGTGTTTTTCGCCCTCGAGATCATACTCGGCGAGATAAGCGGCAAGGCCCTGGGTGTCATAGTGCTATCATCCGTCGCCTCCGCGATCTTCACCCAGACCGTTACGGGGCCTGAACCGGCGTTTCATGTCCCGACATACGTGTTCAACGCTGCCCATGACCTGCCGCTTTATCTGGTCCTTGGCCTTCTGGCCGGCCCGGTGTCAGCCCTATATATCAGACTTCTGTATCTAGCCAAAGACATATTCAAGGCGGCGGTGCTGCCCGAGTGGTTGACGCCTTCGCTTGCAGGGGTCCTGCTCGGCATCATTGGTTTCATCCTGCCCCAGATACTTGGCGTAGGTTATGGAACCATCGAAGAGATTCTTACCGGAGGGCACTTCGGCATATTATTGCTGCTATTCATGCTCGCCGCAAAATTGGTCATGACCCCCGTAAGCATTGGCGGTGGGTTCCCTGGAGGTGTCTTCGCCCCTTCGCTTTTTATTGGAGCGACCCTCGGTTCAGCCTATGGCACCGCCATACAGGCGATCTTCCCATCCATCATCATCGAGCCTTCGGCCTTCGCCATGGTAGGGATGGCCGCCCTCCTGGCCGGGGCGGTTCATGCCCCGCTTACAGCGATCATGTTACTTTTCGAGATGACAAACGACTATCATATAATATTGCCGCTCATGTTCGCTGTCGTCGTCAGCATGACTATCTCCCAGTTTCTTCAGCGTGATTCAGTATATACGCTTAACCTTACGAGACGTGGCATACGGATCGAACACGGCAGGGATGTAGAGGTGCTTGATGGCATAAATGTATCGGACGTTATGCAGACTGACTTTAATGTCATCCCTGAATTCGAATCCTTGACGGCCGCCTTGGACTTGTTTATGCGTCTTCGCATCCACGGCCTTCCGGTCGTGGATGCCTTTGGCTCGCTTACTGGCATCTTGACCATGCAGGACATTGATGCCGGAATGTCTCAGGGGAAAAATACAGCCGGTGAGGCATGCACGCAAAAACTAGTGTCCGCATATAAAGATGAAACCTTGAGCGCCGCCTTGCGCAAGATGGGAGTGCGTGACATAGGGCGGCTTCCGGTCGTCGACCGGAAGGATTCCAGAAAATTGGTCGGCATACTCCGGAGAAGCGACATCATACGGGCTTATGACGCGGCTCTGACACAACGCGCAAGAACCAAACACCACGCCCAGCAGGAACAATTGGCCGCTTTGATGGACGGCGTAGATGTGGAGGAGCTAACTATCGAATCCGGCTCACACTGCGCAGGGCAGAGGATCAGTGACTTAAGATGGCCCAAGGAATGTATCGTAGCCTCCGTCCGGCGCGGAAGGCGCCTCATGATTCCGCACGGGGATACGGTCCTTCAAGAGGGGGACGTGCTGGCGGTGGTCACCGAGAAAGAGGTGTCAAAAAAATTGCGTTCATTGTGCGACCAAGGACAAAAGCAGGCTGACGATCACATCGGCATACTCAACGCATAAAGGGGACGATTTCATGTGGAAGTGGAGGCAAGTTCAACAAAATCAAAATGATATGTCTGAATATTATGCCATGTAAATAGCGAAAGGTAACACTTAGGTAACAGAAACAAAAAAACGGGGTGTGATGATCGAATCGATAAACCCAGGGAAAAATTCCAGCGTCTCTCCACCTCTCGCAGCAGCAGCGCCAATCCGCCTGTACCGGCACCTGCATAAATCACGGTCTTTTTGTCCGTTGCAAGAGCTTCAACAGCCTCGCTGGTTGATGTTTCAGTTCCTTTCTGTGCCGCAAACTGGAGAA
>JAJYLJ010000098.1 GCA_021787835.1 Deltaproteobacteria bacterium
TCGCTGGATACCGGCTGGAGTTTACCCCGTACTGCGATACGGGGCCGGTATGACTTATAAAAACACAATTCTTTACCCACACAAAAGCCAGAAGAGCCGTTTTTTTAACGCGCGGCAAAGCCACTGGATGAATTTGCACAAGGTGGTAAAACTGATAGAATATTTAAAAGGAAAAACAGAAACTTTGCTCAAGAGGCGCAATATGGTCTCTAAAACATATGAATACATCGTGATAGGCGGAGGGCTTGCGGGCGCTTCCGCCGCAGCGGGGATAAGGGAAATGGATGGAAACCGCCCGATTCTTCCGGCCGGAGCGCACGAACCTTACGATTACATGCCGTACTTCTTCTCCGGCCTCTTTGAATTCGGTTACGAGGCCGTGGGAGAGGTGGACTCCTCACTTGAAACATACGCGGGCTGGACGGGGGAAAACCGCACCGGCACCATCTATTACCTGAAAGACGGCAGGGTGCGCGGCGCGATGATGTGCGGAATATGGGGAAAGGTGGATCAGGCGCGCGAGCTGATAAAAATGCGGGAGCATGCGGACCGCCTGGGCCTGAGCGGGGCCATTCGATAGTTCCAGATTTTATCCGGAGGTGATTTTATGGAACTCCTGAAGGAAAGGTGTGAGCCAAAAGAAAAATGTCTCGAACCTCTTCCTGAAAGCGAAGTGAAAAGGCTTTCGGAGGAGGTGCCGGAATGGAAGGTGCGGGACGGGCATCTGCAGAGGGAATTCAAGTTCGCGGGTTTTCCCGAGGCGATGGAGTTTGTAAACGAGGTGGCGCGGATGGCCCGGGAGCAGGACCATCATCCGGACATCTATATTTCATACAGCAAGGTGGTCCTGACGTTTTTCACGCATAAGGCAAACGCGCTTACAAAAAATGACTTCATAATGGCCGCAAAGATAAACGCGCTCAAATAGCCGGGAAATGCCGCGGGGAAATGCTACGGGACTTGGCCGGGAAAAAGGCGCTCGTTACGGGGGCGGCCAGGCGGATCGGGCGAGCCGTCGCAATGGCCCTTGCCCGTGAGGGCGCGGATGTCGTAATACAATTCATGTCGGGCAGGGCGGAGGCGCTCGATACCTGCCGCGCCATATCGGCCCTGGGTGCAAGGTGCTGGCCCCTTGAAGCAGACTTCTCCAGCGGGACCGGAAGCGGGAGCGCCGGATATGAAGGGCTCGTGGAACGTGCCGGAGGACTCGCGGGCGGCATCGATATACTGGTGAATAACGCCTCCGTATTTCCAGCAAATACCTTATACGATGTCACATTGAAGAATTTCCAGGCCGGTATGGAGGTGAACGCCTGGGCGCCCCTCGTGCTTTCCAGGAATTTTGCCCGCCTCTTCGGCAAAGGCATGATACTGAACATGATTGACACCAGGGTTACCGGCTTTGATTGGACACATGCGGCCTATATCTGGAGCAAGCATGTGCTCCTGTCCATGACCAGGATGATGGCCGTCGAATTTGCCCCCGGGATAGCGGTAAACGGCATATCGCCAGGGCTCATTCTGCCTCCGTCCGGAAAAGACGAAACATATTTCAAGGCCATGGAAAAAACAGTCCCGCTAAAAAAGTCCTGCACGGCGGAGGAAGTGGCGGATATCGCCATGGTCCTCCTTAAGAGCGAATTCATAACCGGGGAAGTAATACGGGTTGACGGGGGCCGGCACCTCTGGGAATACGTTCCCGGACAGCATCCCGATTAAATGATGGCGGGCGTATTCCCCCCCACCCCGGAAAAACCCGTTTGCTGCCCTATTGCGCCTTTTCACATATCATGCCGCAGTGCGCCATAGGCCCCGATGCCTTCGCGGACCAATCGCGCCTTGAAATCGCGATAACCCCCATTTTAATCCCCGGCGCAACCAGGCCGATGCCTTTTTCGCAGGCGCTCAAGGCATCCATCTCACCGGCTATCATGTCGTAAACGCTTTTGGCCAGCATCTTCCGGATGCTCTCTTCCCCCAGCCCGGTAACGGCGACGGCTGCCCCGGGGCCGGCATAAAACCCGCACCCAATCATCGGCGTATCGCCCACCCTGCCGACCATCATCGGCGCAGCCCCTCCGGTGGAAGTCGCCAGCGCGAAGATCCCGCGCCTGTCAAGGGCGACAACTCCAATCGTATCGGCCCCAATCGTATCGGAAGAGGTCCCGCCCCTGCCGCCCGCTTTTCTGGAAAAATCATGATAAGGCGCGAAGCCGAGACTCCTTGCGAAGGCTTCGGCCCCGCGGCCCGCAAGCGCGACATGGGGCGTGCCGGTGACGGCCAGCGCCACGAGCACCGGGTTTTTCACTTCCCTTATATTGATGACCACACCGATTTTACCCGTCGAATCCGCTACGGCCGCGTCCATCTCGATTGTTTCGCCGTCCATTCGAAGGACCGAGCCCCGGCCCGCATTGAACCTGCCGTCGTCCTCAAGAAGGCGCGCCGCCTCTACCGCCGCATCCAGAGCGGAATTCCCCGCCGCGAGCATCCGGAACGCGGCCTCGCAGGCCGCCCTGCAACCCTCGGATAACTCCCCGGAACTGCCTGCCCCGCCATGCACGACCACTCCGTATGAGATCATGAGAACCTGACAGGCTGATGAAAAACTATCTTCAGATCTTTGTTCGTCATTCCCGTTTTCATTGTCCGTCATTTCCGTGGTGAATTTTATTCGACTACGGATAAAAGCGGGCGGGAATCCGGGAATTTCAAGGACTTCCGGATACCCGCTGGAGTTTACCCCCGCGAAGGCGGGGGCCGTGGTATGGCCGCAAAAAGCGGCAACAACAGACTTTTTCAGCAGCCCGCTAAAATAGAACCGTCCCTTTCCCTATACTTTTCCTTTACTTCATTTGCTCGGCCGCTTTCTCCGCCGCCTCTCTTGCGAGCAGCCTCTGCGCCTGGATATCGCCTGACATGGCCTCCTTTTCGGTTTGTTCGCGGGTCTCGGTTGCCTCCTGAAGCGCCGATTGGCCGGCGCCACTGATATGAACGACGTCTTTTGGGGTTTGCCGCAGACCCTTCTGCCCCGCTTTCCCGCTCACAGGTTTGGACGGACCCGTGGGCTGGGCTGAGCTTGAATTCGATACGTTTGCGATCATTCTCATCCTCCTTCTCAGTGATTTGTTCAAGAGACTCTTTGCTCTTTTTCGTAAAAAAAAGCCGCCGACTTTAGGCAAGGATTTTGCATCTATTACGGTCAGCGCATTTCTTGTGATTCGGGTCACGAGTTCGAACCCGGCATGACATTTGCGAAAGAATTTTTAAAAAATAAAAGAGCGATTTTTAAAAGACAAAAGAGCGGATGAACATTTCTCCTTTGGAAAAGGCTTTTTCCTGGAAAGCCACGTTCTCCATCGGTGGCTGACCCGACTCGTGGCTTTGAATGTGAAGGGCTCCGATAAGACTTTCCCCGATTTTAGCCTGCAGACTGGATGATGACGCATATTTTGAACCGTTCTGATGAAGGTGCCTTCCATTATCATTCCGGGGGAGTTTAACTATTGCTGAATCCCGTTCATCCGGATTTTTCACTTCTTAAAATTAGGCTCTACTGGGTTTCCTGTGGGTATCCCGCGTACGAAGTCACCCCGGCGAAAGCCGGGGTCCAGTGACTTTAGCTTTAATGGATATTTTCATATAGTGTAGGGGGCTTTTTAAAGGAACCGAATATGGAGATGGTTTGGCCCCGGGGAGAGCGGTAGCGCCGTTGGGGCCGTCTGAGATTTTTTAGTCTTTACCCGCCTGATTTCTTCCATCCCGTACAATGAGACCTTTATACGCCATGTTGGAGGTACTCATTGGTCAAGCGATGCCGGTATTGCGGAAAGTACTTTACCCCTGACCGCCGGGTAGGGGCCAGGCAGAAGGCGTGCGGCCGGGCCGAGTGCAAGCACATGAGGAAGATTGAGGCGCAAAGCCTCTGGAGCGGCAAGAACCCCGGATATTTCAGGGGCCGGTACGAATACGTGAAGGAGTGGCGGTTCCAAAGGAAGGCAAAGAATCCCGGACGCCGGAAAATGATACAAGACGAGATACCCCCTCCAAAGCCGCTACAGGAGCTGGTTTTGCTGATACCGGCCAGCCGGATGGGGATGATACAAGACGAGATACGGCTGCGAAGGGTTGATACATCTACGTTTGCGGCGTATGGACCGTGATACAAGACAAGATGGACTGCCTCTGGATGATTAGATACACTGGAAACCGTTATTCAATCGGAACGACGGAGGCAGAAAATGGAATCACCACTTCAGAGCCGGGCCCGGCACCTGCTGGAGATTGAGGGCCTGTCTCTCACCCAAGCAGCCAGGGCGCTCGGAATATCCAGGAAGAAAATAACCCGTCTGGTACGGCAGAACAATCTTCAGCGGAAGCCGCGGGAAAGCATTATTGCCCCCTATGAGGGGCTGATCGGGCAGTGGTATGATCAGTATCCGTTCCTTCAGGCCATACAAGTTCTTGAGCGGCTTCGCCCATACGGCTATGCGGGAGGATATTCCGCAGTAAAGCGATACACCCGCCGGTTCAGAGCCCGGCGGCCACGGGAATCTTTTCACGAGCTTTCATACCTGCCTGGTGAAGAAGCGCAAGTAGACTGGATGCATTGGAATACGCACTTTGGCGTTGTCTACGGGTTCGTCTATCTGCTTGCCTATAGCAGGTATCTGTATGTGACGTTCTATCCGCGCAGTTCGATGGAGTTTTTCCTTGACGGGCATATCGGGGCGTTCAAGGAGATCGGGGGTGTTGCACACCGCCACAAATACGACAACCTCAAGTCTGTCGTTATAAGCAGGAAACCGCCAGATATCACCTATAACGCCCGGTTCATGGATTTCGCCCGGTATTACGGCTTCAAAATTCACGCTTGCACGCCGGGACGGGCAAACGAAAAAGGCCGGGTTGAGCGGGCCATAAGGGATATTGAAAACAGCTTCCTCAGGGCTGAGAGTTTCCGCGATCTTGCTGACCTCAACCGCAAGGTTTCAGTCTGGCGAACCAATCGCAATGACCGGGAGCACAGAAGCACGGGCAAGGCCCCATCCGGGATGCTCAAGGAGGAGAAGCTGAAAGCCCTGCCAGGGAAGCCATATAAACCTTATCGTAATGAGCCAGCCCTTATCAGCAAAACCGGGTTTGTCACCGTGGACACCAACCGCTATTCCGTGCCCAGCGGTTATTGCGGACAGCACTGCGATCTTCTCATATATCCCTGGCATATAGAGGTTTTGATTGGAGAGAAAAAGATCGCACGGCATGACAGGCGTTTTGACCGCCATCAGAAGGTCGAACACCCAGGCCACAGGCGGGGTCTCCTGGAGCGCACGCCGCACTTCAAACGGGAGCGGATATACCAGCTTATGAAAGGGATGGACGCCTCCATTGAGCGGTTTTTGGCGGGCGCCCAGGATGAGGGGCAGGAGCCCCTCGCCGTCGCCCATGAGCTATTCAAAATGTTGAAGGGCATCTCAAGGGGAACGCTAATCTCAGCCGTCAGGGAGGCAAACGGCATCCCGGCATACAAGACAATATACATCCGGGGGCTTCTGAGCCCCGCCGCCTGCCGGGACAACCCCGTCCATCCCCAGGATGCCGGCCTTTTGAGTATCGACTATGAAAGGAGGTCCCTGGACGACTATGACACCCTTATCTGAGCTTTTCAAATATTTCAGGCTCATCAGCGAGCCCGAAAACCTGTCCGAGCAGGAAAAAGCCGTCCTTCAAAAGTTCCTCGATCAGGAGCTGCAAAAAAGGGAGCAACGCAAGATGCAGCATCTTATGCGGATGTCCGGCATCAAGCGGATAAAGCTTCTGAGCGACTTCGACTGGAAGTTCAACCCCAAGGTCCCCAGGGACAAGATAATGGAATACTTGGGCACCGACTGGCTGAAAAAGCCCGGCAATATCGTGCTGATCGGCCCGGCCGGCGTCGGAAAGACCCATATCGCCACCGCCCTCTGCCACGATGCCATCAGCAAGGGGCGTCAAACGATATTCCTGAGCCTCTTCGATCTTACGGCAAAGATGGCCAGGGCAAAAAACCTTTACAGCCTTATCGACTACTACGCCAAGGTGCCTGTCTTCTGCCTGGATGAACTTGGCTATGTGATCCCGACCAAGGAACAGGCGGACTGCATCTTCCAGATCATCTCTAAAAGGACGGAGATCGCGACAACTATTGTCACCACCAATCTCCTGCCGTCCCAGTGGGGAAAGGTCTTCGATACGGTGACGGCGTCCGCGATTCTGGACAGGCTAAGCATGAACGGAAGGTTCATCACCTTCGAAGGGAGGTCCTATAGAGGCGGAAAATAGATGCTCACCGGCAAGACGGATAAAAACCCTGGCCTTTCAGGATATGGGTCAGCTCGCCTTCAGCGCAGCAGACCGATGCCTACCTATATCATACTGGGAACCGGCCTCGCCGTATTCGGTTCCACCACCGCCATAATCGGTTCTTTTCCCCCGCCGCCTACACATATAGATCACGCCAATAAGGATTGGAGGACTGGATTAATTCAATTTTCCATTCGCGTCTCCATTCTTTTATATGTCTTTCGCGGGCGATGGCATCCTTTATGTCCTCAAATATTTCAAAATATAC
>JAJYLJ010000099.1 GCA_021787835.1 Deltaproteobacteria bacterium
TCTCGCTGGACAGCATATCCTCCGCCGCGGCGGTATTCAACCCGGACAAGCTAAACTGGATCAATCACCACTGGATTAACGCGAAACCGCCGGAGGAGATTGCGAAGCTCCTGTTGCCGATACTTGCAGACATGAAGCTCGCTCCGCCGGAGGCTGTCGCCGGGATGCGCGAAGAGCGTTACGGGGCGAACGCGGAAGGCGACCTGTGGAGCCTGGGCAGGCTTGAAAAGGTGGTCCTTGCACAGCGAGAGAAGAGCCATACGCTGGCCGAGATGGCGGGGCTGTCCAAGTATTTCTTTGCCGAGCCGGAGATGGAGCAGAAATCCGCCGATAAGTTCCTGACGGCGGAGATCAAGCCGGTTCTGGAGCGGCTTGTGGCGCTTATAGAGGCGATACCGGATACGGATTTCAATCATGCGGAACTGGAGAAGGTATTTCATACCGTCATGGAGGAAACCGGGCTTAAGATGGGTAAGGTTGCCCAGCCGGTGCGTGTCGCCGTCACGGGCGGGACGGTAAGCCCCGGCATATACGAGACGCTTGGGATACTTGGAAAAGAAGAAAGCGTAAAGAGGCTGAGGAAGGCAGTTTCGCAGATACATTAAAAATAATTGCCGTTCCCGCGAAGGCTGGAATCCATAGACTTTTAAAAATCATTGGCCCTCCGTTTTCACAGGGGTGACGAGAAACAGGGGCGGCATATTTTTTGTGCATCGTCTCCCCCTGCATGGAAGGCGATGCCGCCTCCAATGCCGCCCCTTAAGACAAAACATATATCAAACAAGGGAATTGGTCAATTTATTATAATAATAATAAATTGCGAGACAATTCTGCCTTGACAGGAAACGCAGGAATTCGGTAATATAGCGGTGCTATTGGGGGATCGTCTAATGGTAGGACAGCAGCCTCTGGAGTTGCCTATCGGGGTTCGAGTCCCTGTCCCCCAGCCAGAAATACACCGATTAATCAATCGGTTGCAATCGTAGAGCGAGGGACTTTCGCAGGACTTTCGCAAAGTAAACGAAAGTCCCTCCCCTCTACACCCCTATTTGAAGTCTTCACCGAAGTACTCCCTGATCTTTTCCTTGTCATCCTCGATGCCGGGAATATAGCTCCCATAGACCTCGAAAACCATCTGCTTTGAACCATGCCCCATTCGATACACCAACCTGTTCAGGTCGGTTCCAATCGTCAATGCCCACGCCGCATGGCTATGCCGAAGCGAATACGGCGGGCGGTATTTGACGCCTGCCATCTTTAAGGCTTTTCCCCAGATGTGCTCCCTGAAGGAGTAATTCTCGAATGGCAGCCCGTTCTTCATCGTAAAAAGATACTTGTCCTTTGAACAGGCAGTGAGCACATCTATCCGTTTTTGTAAGGCTGCCGTTATTGGAATTCGCCTTTTCCTGTACTTAGTCTTCAATTCCTCCTTCTCGTGGCCCAGTGTTATCGAGTTTTTAATATCCAATTCACCGGAAACGATGTCATTTTTACGAAACCCGGCAAGCTCGGAAGCTATCATGCCCGTCATTATCATGGTCTCGATATGGGGGAGATAATAAGGGTCGATTTTCTCGACGACCTTCATCCATTCGTCAAACCTGAAACCCTCCGGATGTTTCTTGCCGCCTTCCGGCAGATGTTTCTTCACGAACCGGAACGGGTCCGGAAGATCCCAGTGGTTTTCTTCGCAGGCGTCGCTCCATATAGCTCGCAATGGTATCAGGACATTATTAACACGCGAGCGTGAAAGCGGCTCTCCTTTCTTCTTTCCTTTGCGATGCTTGAGCTGCGCCAGGAACCTTTGGACTTCCACCGCATGTATTTGGTGGAAGGTCATTTTCCCGAAGTAGGGGATAATCCGGCAGTCAATGTACGAGTTCCAGTCACGCTGTTTCATGATAGACGTGGCGTTGGCCAGTATGCTGCTCCGCCATGAGGCGACGTAGTTTTCAAAGAGCACATCTTGCGGTTCCGGCCGATATTCCCAACCCTCCCTGGCTGCATGAAAGGCCTTTTCCTCGTCTGAAGCTCCAGGGAAAGCCTCCGCGAACCTGAAGGTTCTGTTGGCCATCTTCTCCATCTGTCTGTCGAGCCATTGCCGGGCTACCTGCCAGTTCTTCGGGGTGTCATCCAAGCCGGTGGACTTTTCTATGCGGACGCCGTTGTAGAAAAAGTCCACGTACAACTTTTTCGAGTCTCTCTTGCGGGTAACCCGCCCGGATTGTCTTTCGGGCAATCCGACTTCTTCTTCCAATGCGATTGCTGTTCTCACAGCCGACTCCTGTTTCCGCTACACCTCCTTCCTATCCGGTCCAGTCCGATAGGAAGCAGGTTAAACCATTTCGCCTCGCTTTTCAATACTCAAGATTAATGGCCGCACGCCGGTTATTGGGTCGCTTTAAGTTAAGCCGTTTGGTTGATCGATTCTCTTGCGGTTCCTCGCGTTTCTCGACGCTGTCCTCTTTCAACTTCCGCAATAGATCCGGCCCCCACTCGAACCTTATAACCCGTCCGATTTTCAGATAATGCCGACCGATTTTGAGCGTGCCTTTCCTGATCCAGTCGAACACGGTGGTCCGGCTGATCTTCATGCGCTCGGCAAACTCCTCTACGGTCAAAAGTTCCATTTACCCACACCTGTCCAAGATAGGTTCTTAACTTGGACAGCATTTTGATGTTTAAC
Source organism: Deltaproteobacteria bacterium (assembly GCA_021787835.1). Taxonomy (GTDB): domain Bacteria; phylum Desulfobacterota; class Dissulfuribacteria; order Dissulfuribacterales; family Sh68; genus JAJYLJ01. Next base: position 2,687 of record JAJYLJ010000099.1, read on the forward strand.
TGGCAATGCCTTTGGGCCAGATATTACCGCAAGCTTTCCAAAGGCCCTATTTTCAAAGAAAACGCGTGGAAAAAGGCGATACAACCCCTTGCCAGCGTTTTCGGTTTATGTTGGACAGCATTTTAACAGCTATGACAACCTGGTTTTAACTCGTTTTCACGAGTTATTTGAAATCAATGGGTTAACCCGTCCAAAATGGCTCTTTTTAAGTTATCTTGGACAGCAGTGCCATTTACCTAAAGCCTCAATCAGTTACAGGTAAAGGTTCCAGATCAAACCAGCCGCCCGTTTTGATAGGCTGCGGCTTAGCGGGGCTTAGCTTGACCTCTTTGAAAATCGGCGGTCTCGGTGTTTTGGCAATGCCAGTAGCCTGCGGTGTCTTATACACAACGTAATACTTGTCCAGGAACTGGATTTCAGCCGCGGGTATGCACAATTCCTGCGCGATCAAAGAAGCCTCACGGTGCCCGCTCCTGAAGGCGATTAACGTCCCGACGTTTAGCATTACCCGCGCCATCTTTTCGTCGATAACCGCAAAATCCTGAGTGCTCAAGACAGTTGAGAGTTTGAATTTACGGCCCTCCTTGAGCAGGTCCAAAAAATTCGAGTTGACGTAATTATGGCATTCATCCACAACGAGACTTAGCGGCCTGTATTCCTTTGGCCGCTCATACCTCAGGTAACTTTTGATTCCGTGGCTCACCAATGAACCCATAAACACCATTTTGTCCGTTGCCAGTCCGTGCGTGTCCACGATCAGGCTTTCGCCTTTCTGGATAAACTCGCCCCACTCGATCGCATTATTCCCGCAGATGATGGGAATCAGCCGTTCGTCACTCAAAAGAAGATTAAGCCTCTGGATTATTCCGTCTCTCGTTTCGTTGTCTCCCTTCAGATTTGCAACATAGTCCCGGACATGCAAAAGAGACTTCCGGTTTCGCTCAAGGCACCATTTGATGCCCGAATCCAACAGTCCGCGCATTTTCGCCGTGAGCGAGTTGTTGGCCCCATCCGTGGTATGTCTTACGACCTGGTTGACCGCTTCGACGACGGTATCGACAATCTGGTTCGGATTGTACGGCTGCTGCATCGGGTTAATCGAAACGGGGGAGTCGAGGGCGCAGTAGCGCCCCCGACCTTTCCCGATGCTCCAGCATTCTCTGGCCAGAAAGCCGCTCGGCTCTATCATGATCCTCGCGTTGTTATAGAAAGAATCCTGCTCCCAAAATCCCGAAAGCAATGAGCTCTTGCCAGTGCCGCTTTTACCGATGATCAGGACGCTGTTGTAACGATCCTTGTCGCGGATATATATCGGCATGTAATTATCAAGGCCTATTTTTAATCTAGGCAATTCCATAGTGCCTCCACTGAAAGAATATCATTGCATCTTCAGGAGAAATCTTTCCGACAATATCATCCGCCTGCTTTATCAGTTGCTCCCGTTCAACGGGATTCTTGCACTTGTAGATTTCAGTTGCAATTCGGCTTAAATCGTTTCTTAACCTGTCAATCCTTTCCATTGCCGCCTCCCAAAATCTCCTCCAACTGTTTCATCTTTATTTTCAGTTCGACCTCGTTTAACTGCACCTCGCCGTGGAGAAGCTGGTTTTTAAGCTGCTGCTCTATTAGCTCCGCCTGTCCCTTCTGAAGCTCGACCTTTCGCATCTCTTTGTTGTGGTTGAACTGGTCGAACTGGTCCTCGATCTTGGCGGAGAAAGTCATCAGCCCTTCCATGATTTCCAGGTTGGCCTTAACCATGCGCGCTTTATTAACTGCGATTGCGGCTTCGCGCTCGCTGGCCTTTTCAATCCGGCCCAGTTTCCAGTTATGGAAGAAATCTTCGATAAAACCGCTATCCCATGTCATCTGAGGGACAGGGGCCGGCATGGCATTGGCCATCAGGTTCCCCATGATCGGCATGATAGGGCTTATCGGCTTTGCTTTTGTTACTTCAATCTCGTTGCTCATTTCTCACCTCCCATATATCCCTTGAAAGCGTCCGTCCACATCTTAGTCGCGTCCATCTGCATCTGGCGATGAGCTATTTCATCGATAGCCTTCCTTCGCCCCAACGACATTCCCATCAGAATTCCCAGAGCGAATGCCCCCATTATTGAAACGTATATCCAGTTCATTTTAATTGCCTCCTGTCCATAAAGGTTCACGGATACTTTTCACAAAAAACATCTTCACATGAGGTTCTTCAGTCTTCGGCGAAACTTCCACTTCCGGCTTCTCGGTCTTCACCTCCTCCTTAACCGGCTCGTATTGCCTGTAAACGGCGGGCTGGACTTCCGGCTCCGGCTCAGATTCCGGCAGCCGGTAATAGACGGCAGTCCGACGGGTGCGATAATGGTTAACCGTGCGATAGACGACTTTCGGTTTCTCGACGATCTCCTTAACCACGACCCGCTCCTTGACCACGGTCCTCGGTACCACCTTAACCTCTTTCACCACCTCCTTCGGTTTCAGGTTAATCAGCGAAAACGCAACAACCCCGAAAATTAAAAGCGTAACCAGCAATTCCTTCATTTCACCACCTCCTTGATGAAACGGTTAAACTCCCAACAACCGTCGGGAATGTTATCTCCCGCGACAACGATTGCAAAACCAGGGACCCTGACTCCGAATAACCCGGAAAGATAATCGAGGGATTTATCCCAGTTCCGCCATGCTGTAACCTTTTGTTGAAGATATTCCGGCGTCTCGGTATGGCAGACTTCCAGGACAAAACAAAGCCCCCGTCCTTTCTTTTTCATGAGGACGAGGGCATCGGGACGAAGCGCAATTTCAGTTATGGTGTGTTCGCGGAAAATAACCGGATCGCCGTGCTTGAAGAGCTCGGCAAGCGATTTGGTTAAAAGACGGGAATGGTCGCCGTATTCCGACTTGCAGTCAGGGGTGCGGTAATATCCCGCACCCCTTTCCAGCTTGCCGAGATCGACGAGAGCGTTAAGAGCTTTCTGGGCCTGGACACGCGCGGAATGGACGGAAGAATAGATACCTTTGGCGCTAAGAATTTCGCCAAGCGTAAGGGCATCAATTATTTTGAGGGAATCAACGAGGGGTAAGACTTCGTATTTGGACATTCTCTCTCCTTCATATGAAATTCTGAGAATTTCATAAAAGGAGAAAGTTTCTGCCCAAACACAGTATGTGCCGCCCAGTCTATGTTTGGTGGGTCTTTCTCTTAAACGGTTATGCGGCTCCTGGCGGCGCCGAACCTATTTGTAGAAATGGATACCATAAAATTATTCCGCTTGCAAGGATTTTTTTCAATGAATCGAATTTTCACCTCATGGATATAGCAAATTCAATATGTTAGCAGACGATTATAATCCCATTATTAGAGAAATAATTCATGAACGCATTATTCTATGATAATTGGGGGAGGCACCTTTATAGGGGGTAAATGGGGTCCTGATAGTCAAGTCCTTGACTCATTTGCTATAATGGGAAGGGCAAGGAAACTTGCCTTAATTCAAGCGGAGTTCTCAAAGAGGTTTCTTCTCTTTAGAATCCATACTTAAAGCAGGTGATGGCTTTGTCGATGTGATCGCACCATCTCCCGTAGGCGCGGTATTCAGGGCAGGTGCACTCTGCCTTGAAGCGTATTATGATAAACATGCTGGTGAAATTGGTGCTCAAGAAATGCGTTTACTTAAATTTAATAGTGGCCGTACCTCTTCAATTCATCCACGGCCATATACTGACCTCGTTATAGACAGAGGCCGGATTAAGAGAGTAAAATGTGGCTGGAGAAAAGGAGACCACCAGCCATGCAGCGACGCAAGTTTGATGCAAAGACCAAGACGGCA
>JAJYLJ010000100.1 GCA_021787835.1 Deltaproteobacteria bacterium
CACTTATGAATCTTAAACTTCTCCTGCCCTTTAGAATCTTTGCAGAGAAGACCGGCATATCGCGCATAGTTGCTGAGACCCGCGAGGGCTCATTTGGACTATTGCCGCACAGACTCGATTGCGTCGCGGCCCTGGCGCCTGGAATACTGGTTTATGAAAACGAATCTGAGGGCGAGGTTTTCGTGGCCGTTGACGAAGGCGTACTGGTCAAGACCGGCCTGGACGTACTGGTCTCGGCGCGCAATGCAATCGGCGGGAGAGATCTGGGCAGACTGCGCGAGGCCGTGGAAAAGGAGTTTTTACACCTCGATGAGCAGGAAAAAAGCGTCCGTTCGGCACTAAAAAAGATGGAGAGTAATTTGATCCTCCGATTAGCGGAGTTCCATCATGACTGATGCGCAGGAAGGGAAAAAATCCAGGTGCAAGGCAGCCTTTCTCCAACAGGTGGGCACAAAGGCGGCGCGCAAATTAAAGGCGCAGCGCGGCACCGCGCGGACCGTATGGTCAGGTCTCGGGATGATGGGTCTTATAGGCTGGTCGGTTACGATTCCGACCCTGCTCGGAGCGGCTCTAGGCCTCTGGCTTGACAAGCACTATCCGGGACCGCACTCCTGGACGCTCACGCTCCTCATAACAGGCTTGGTTATCGGCTGTTTGAGCGCATGGCGTTGGGTGGCCAAGGAAGATCAGGAGATACGAAAGGAGCAGGAAGATAATGATGAATGAGACCTTGGGCCTGGCCCTATCTCTGGCGGCGGGTGTCTTGCTCGGTGCCGTTTTCTTCGTCGGCCTTTGGTGGACGGTCCTTAAAGGTGTTGCAACGAAACGGCCTGCGGCCTGGTTCCTCGGCAGCCTTATACTGCGATCAATCATAAGTCTCGCCGGATTCTACCTTGTCTCGGATGATAATTGGAAGAGAATGCTGATGTGTCTTTCAGGGTTTGTCATCGCGCGCCTCATCTGCACACGGCTCCAGAGAACGGATGAAAAGCCGGCCCGCCTGGCGCAGGAGGCGGATCATGCGCCTTAGCCCGGATGACATCATCCTATGGAGACACGGTTTTTTTAAACTTAACGCCACTATTGTGATTACATGGGCGCTGATGCTGGTGATGGCCGCCGGCTCGAGGATCATTACGCGCAACCTTTCGACCGATCTCAAGCGCTCCCGCTGGCAGAACCTTTTGGAGATAGTTGTCACGGCCATTGTAAAACAGATTAAAGAGGTGGGTCTTGATCAGTCGGAGAGATATCTTGGCTTTCTGGGTACACTCTTTCTGTTCATAGCGTTAGCCAGCCTGTGCACAGTAATCCCGGGTTATGAGCCGCCGACCGGCTCGCTCTCGACCACCGCAGCGCTTGCGATCTGCGTGTTTGTAGCCGTGCCTCTCTTCGGCATAGAAGAACAGGGGCTTGGCGGTTACCTAAAGTCATACGCAGAGCCGACGCTCATTATGCTGCCGTTTAATGTCATAAGCGAGATATCACGCACGCTGGCCCTGGCCATCCGCTTGTTCGGCAACATGATGAGCGGGGCCATGATCATCGGCATCCTGATAACCATCACACCATTTCTCTTCCCAATCGTCATGACGGCGCTCGGGCTTCTCACCGGCATGGTTCAGGCATACATCTTCAGTGTACTCGCCACTGTTTACATAGCGGCTGCGACACAGATACGCAATCAAGGGACCGGGCCCTTAGCGCATTGAAACATAAATCACAAAAAAAGGAGGGGTCATGGACAACATAACCATCATCGCGGTGGCATCGATCATCACGGCAGGCATCACGATCTGCATCGGGGTCATCGCGCCCGCCTTGGGCGAGGGACGTGCGATATCTTCCGCGCTGAGTTCGCTGGCTCAGCAACCAGACGCCGCCGCCACGATCACCAGGACCTTGTTCGTCGGCCTTGCGATGATTGAGTCCACGGCCATCTACTGCTTCGTGGTCTCGATGATTCTCATCTTTGCAAACCCGTTCTGGAATCACGTCATCGCCCAATCCACCGGAAGGTAAACCCATGTTGATCGATTGGTTCACGGTCATCGCACAGGCGATAAACTTCCTCATCCTGGTGTGGCTGATGAAACGCCTCCTTTATAAGCCCATCCTCCATGCCATTGACGCAAGAGAGAAGCGGGTCGCCGCCGAGCTGGCCGACGCCGGCTCTAAAAAGGCCGAGGCCCAAAGGGAACGAGATGAGTTCAGGCGTAAAAACGAAGAATTCGACAGGCAGCGCGCGGCACTCCTGAGCAAGGCGATCGACGAGGTCAAGGCCGAACGCCGGCGCCTTCTCGATGAGGCGCGGAAGGAGTCAGACAATCTGCGGGCAAGGCATATCAGCGCGCTTCAAGGCGAATATCAGGGCCTATCCGATGAAATAACCCGCCGGATACTGGAAGAGGTCTTGGCCACTGCACGAAAGACCCTGGCCGATCTTGCCGCGACGGACCTGGAAGAACAGATTGCAATGGTATTCATCAACCGATTGCGCGTGTTGAGCGATGAGGAAAAAGAAAGGTTGAAATCGGCTTTCAAGACGCGATCAGGTCCGGCTGTAGTCCGCAGCGCATTCGAACTCACCGCGACCCAGCAAAACGCGATTGAGCTCGCGGTCAGGGAAATACTTGCCTTTGATGCCGGGATCATGTTCGAGACTGCGCCGGAGCTTATCGGCGGCATTGAATTCACCGCAAACGGACAAAAGCTGGCATGGAGCATTGCAGACTATCTTAAGTCGCTGGACAAAGGCGTAGGCGATCTTCTGAAGACCCGATACGTGCCAGAGACCGGAACCGGGCCCGGACAAACGACAGAGGCAAATGGCGGCTAAGGAGCTGAAGGGTATCTTAGAAGCCGCTTTTACGGGCATAAACCTCGCGCGTGAAAAATTTACACCACGGCTTACAACAAGCGAAGTGGGCGCGATCACTTCGGTCTCAACCGGCATCGCCAGGATATCCGGTCTTCCTGGTGCAGGGTTTGAGGAACTGGTGCAATTCCCGGGCGGGGTATTCGGCATCGCCTTCAATGTGGATGAGGACGAGATCGGGGTGGTTCTGCTCGGTGGATACTGGCATCTTCGCGCCGGCGATCCGGTCGAGCGGACCGGCAGGGTAATGGACGTGGCCGTTGGAGACAGGCTCCTCGGACGCATCATCGATCCGTTAGGCCGGCCGCTTGACGGCAAAGGACCCTTGGATTACAGCGGCCGCCTTCCTATCGAACGGCCCGCAGCGCCCATAATGGACCGATCTCCAGTCACCGTGCCCCTCCAGACCGGCATCAAGGTCATCGACGCGCTCATTCCAGTCGGGCGAGGCCAGCGGGAGCTGATCCTGGGCGACCGCCAGACAGGCAAGACCGCGATTGCGATCGACACCATCCTAAACCAGCGCGGCCAGGATGTATTGTGTGTTTATTGCGCAATCGGTCAGCGCGCCTCCGCTGTCGCAAAGGCCGTGGCGACCCTACGTGAAAAAGACGCGATGGATTACACCGTCGTGGTTGTAACCGAGGGCAACGATCCGCCGGGACTCGCCTACATCGCCCCATACGCCGCGACCAGCATAGCCGAGTATTTCATGGAAAAGGGCCGCGATGTGCTTATTGTTTACGACGACCTCACCCATCATGCACGCGCCTACCGCGAGCTCTCGCTGTTGCTGCGCCGTCCGCCCGGACGCGAGGCATTCCCGGGCGACATCTTCTATATACACTCGCGGCTGCTCGAACGGGCCACCCATCTGCGCGGCGAACTAGGCGGCGGCTCGCTGACCGCCCTTCCAATAATCGAAACCGAGGCGCAGAACATCTCCGCCTACATACCTACAAACCTTATATCCATCACTGATGGACAGATATATCTCTCACCGACGCTGTTTGAATTGGGGATATTGCCCGCGGTCGATGTCAGCAAATCCGTTTCGCGCGTCGGGGGCAAGGCGCAGCGGGCGGCCTACCGCACGGTGACAGGGGATCTAAAGCTCGCCTACGCGCAATTTGAAGAACTTGAAACCTTTGCCCGGTTTGGCGCACGGCTGGACGACAGCACCAGAAAGGGCATCGAACACGGGCGGCGGATCCGGGCCTGCCTCAAACAACCTGAATCCGATCCGGTATCCGTGCCGGAACAGATCATCATACTACTTGCCTTGACCACCGGGCTCTTCGACTACGTGCCGCTTGACCGGATGGCCGATGCCGAAAGCTCACTGCGCGATGCAGCGGCTGACATCTCCGCAGAGATACGCGGGCGGTTCGATACGGAAGAGGAATTAAGCGATAAGGATCGTGAGGCTATTATTCAAATCGCCGGCAGGGCTCTCGCGCGCTTCCAAGCCATGCCTGCCGAGGTCTAAAAAGAAAAAATTATGAGCGATACCATAGCTGGTCTTCGCCGGAAGATTACCGCAGCCGGAGAACTCCGGTCGGTCGTACGAACGATGAAGGCCTTGGCGGCATCGAGTATAGTGCAATATGAAAGATCGGCGCAGGCCCTGACAGGATACTATCGCACAGTTGAGTTGGGGCTGAGCGCGTGCTTCAGGGAAAGCGGGCGGAAGGGCTTTGTGACAGATCATGACAAACGGGGAGGCGCTGGCGCCACAGGCGCTGTTGTATTCGGTTCTGACCAGGGATTAGTGGGCCAGTTCAATGATATTGTGGCTGATTACGCGATTAAGGTGCTGACAGCGCTGCCAGACAAGCACCAGGTATGGGCCGTAGGCGAGCGGGTTCATGCCCGCCTTGCTGACTCCGGCATAAAAATAATGGGATCTTTCGCCGTGCCCAACTCCGTAAGCGCCATTACTCCGCTCGTCGGGCAGATTCTCACTGAGAACGAAACACACCGTAAGCAGAACGAGTCAAGCGAGCTCTACCTCTTTTATAACCATCACACGTCAGAGGCCGTATATGCACCGGTCAGTCAGCGGCTCCTGCCGCTTGACGAGACCTGGCGGCAGGAGCTGGCCGGACTTTCCTGGCCGACTTCCAGCCTGCCGGAGGTCATTGGCGGTGCCACGACCTTGCGGGCGCTAATACGCGAATATCTTTTTGTCTCACTCTTCAGGGCATGCGCCGAGTCCCTCGCAAGCGAGAACGCAAGCCGGCTGGCTGCGATGCAGCGGGCCGACAAAAATATCGGCGAATTACTGGAGGACCTCAAGGGGTCGTTCCACCACTTGCGCCAAACCGGCATAGACGAGGAACTCTTCGATGTCGTCTCAGGCTTCGAGGCGCTGTCCCAGCCGGGATATATCTAAAAAAAGCAGATCGAAACAGACGAAAATCACGGTTATTATTCCAAAGAAATCTCTAAACCAGACCCTAAGACACCGGCCTTACCCTTGACATATCCCGATAAAACGGGGATAAAGATGAACCATAAAGTCAAAGGCAGAGGAGATTGTCAATGCTTAAACGTTACCTTATGGCCCCTGGACCTGTGGCCGTGGCCCCGCACATCCTCTCCAGGATGTCGGAGCCCGTCATCCACCACAGATCCCCGCAGTTTTCAGCCTTTCTCACCAGGGTGCGAGACGATCTGAAATATCTGTTCCAGACGCAAAACGATGTAATAATATTTGCATCATCAGGAACGGGCGGCATGGAGGCCTCCGTTGTAAACCTCTTGTCACCAGGTGATACTGCAATCGTAGTCAGGGCGGGCAAATTCGGTGAGAGATGGACCGAGCTCTGCGAGACATACGGTGTCAAGGCTGTAAATATAGACATACCCTGGGGGGAGGCCGTTGACCCGGGGCGGGTGGAAGACGCCCTGAAGGCCAACCCTGAGGCCAAGGCGGTCTTTGTCCAGGCCCATGAGACCTCGACAGGGGCCAAACAGCCTGTAAGAGAGCTTGCGGCCCTTCTAAAAAACAGGCCGGAGACGGTTATCGTCGCGGACGCCATAACAGCCCTTGGTGTATACGAGCTTAAAACGGATGACTGGGGAATTGATGTAGTGATAACAGGCTCTCAAAAGGCCCTGGCGCTCCCGCCCGGGCTCGCCATGGTGAGCGTGAGCGAAAAGGCGTTGGGACTGGTAAAGAAATCCGGCCTTCCAAAGTATTATTTCAACTTCCTCAAGGAAAAAAAGGCCGTATCAAAAGAAACCACCGCCTTTACACCGGCGGTCTCGCTTATTACCGGTCTTGGGGCAGTGCTCGATGAGATCAGAAATAAAGGGCTTGAGGCCGTATTCGATCACCACAGGCGGCTTGCCGAGGGTGCCAGGGCCGCGGTTTCAGCCCTCGGCCTCGAGCTTTACTCCAAGGCCCCTTCAGAGGCCGTAACCGTCATAAAGGCCCCGGATGGGATAGACGGCCAGGCGGTCGTAAAAAAACTTCGCGAGGAATACGGGGTCACCATTGCGGGCGGCCAGGGACAGGCCAAGGGACATATCCTGCGCATATCGCATATGGGCCATCTGAGCGAGTGGGACATGATAATCGCAATTGCCGCCGTAGAGCGCGGGCTCAAGGC
>JAJYLJ010000101.1 GCA_021787835.1 Deltaproteobacteria bacterium
TTATGAGCTTAACCGCTTCCTCCCGAAACTCCTTTGTGTATATCGCCCTTGGTATCCTCTCCATGTTGACACCTCCTTATCAATCTTATACCCTAACTTTGGTGTCCACTAAAACCAGCATAGGTCAGGCCATCCGTATCCCAAAGACATACAGATTAATCACGACTAGCTTTAGCTACGATATCTCCGGGCTGGTTTTTAAGCGAGACATCACAGCAGTATAAAAAAACAATATTAGGCAAAGGAAACATATCCATGACGGAATTTAGCGAATCGCGCTGGGCGAAGCCCGGATTTACACGGGAATACAGGGATAGCGCCGATGTCTACATTGTGGAGCGCAAAGACTGATTGAAATTTTAAAGTCTTTCTACAGGCATTTCATCGGCAGTAAGACAGGTTGTAATATCCTTGATCTCGGATGCGGAGATGGAATCGTTATACATGAGCTTCTAAAAATTGATAATTTGATAAGGGCCGCTTTGATAGACGGCTCTGAAGATATGCTTAATAAGGCGAAAGAGCGGCTGAAAGCTTTTGGAAATCTCCATTTTATTCAAGAAAGTTTTCAAGAAATTCTTATTAAAAACACCCCGCTTCAACACTATGATTTTATAGTTTCTTCGCTTACGATACACCATTTAACCTTGGAAGAGAAGACAGCCTTATTCAGGAGCATCTATTCCCTCCTGAATGTTGACTCACTTTTTGAACATCGATGTTGTCCTTGCCCCCTCAGACGCGCTTGAACAGTGGTATCTTTCACTCTGGAAGCAGTGGATTCGTGAAAGAAAATCATTTTCAGGTGTCGAGGGCGTCCATTTCGACGATATCCCGAGAAGATACAAAGACAACACGGACAACAAACCCGATACTTGGTTGTTCAGCTAGACGCGTTGCAGACTATCGGGTTTAGGGATGTCAATTGTTTCTATAAATACGGAATATTTACATGGTAAAAAATGCAATAGATGAAGCAATTGAACAGTAAAAATATGTGAAGAATATGAAGATATCGCGGGCTGTAATTGAAGATGGAGCTGAGATTTTAAAATTACAGAAGCTTGCCTATCAAAGCGAAGCCCAGAGGTACGGTAATTACAATATCGCGCCCCTCAAAGAAACAATTGAAGAGATTAAAGATCAATTTAAAACTTACATATTCCTTAAAGCTGTTTCTGACAGCAAAATAGTCGGTACCGTCCGTGCGCTTTTAAACATAGGCGCGGTTGGCAAACTCGTCTGCCTTTGTCACATCAGACATAGATACAAATAAGTTGTGTTTGCTTGCCGTCCGCGTCATGGACGCAAAGTTCTATTTGGCGCCCAGCGCCCGTTCTATTGATGCCTTTAGTTCTTTTATCTTCACTGGTTTTGGGAAGAAATCATGCACATCCGCCCTCAGCGCCTCTATGGCCGTTTCAAGATTGGCAAAGGCTGTAATCATGATGACCTTTGTTTCCGGGTAAGAAGTCCTGACGGTTTTTAATACGTCCATTCCATCTATGCCCTTCATTTTATAGTCGGTTACAACGACATCAAATTTTTCCTCCTTCAATTTGGCGAGCGCTGGTTCAGCATTTAAGAATGTTTCTACTTCATATCCTTCTTGTTCAAGCGATAGTTTCGCCATGTCGCATACTATTTTTTCATCGTCAATAACCATTATTTTATGCTTATCCATTCTCTTCTTCCTTTTCCTTATTATAAATAGGTAGAGCTATTGTGAAGATAGTTCCAGCCCCAACTTTGCTATCAACTGTTATATTGCCCTTATGGCTTTTTATTATGCCGTGGCTTACCGATAGTCCAAGGCCTGTCCCACCTTCACCTTTTGTACTAAAAAAAGGATCGAATATATGCGGAAGCAATTCAGGCTGTATTCCTTTGCCTGTATCAGCTATGCTTATCTCTATATATTTTTTATCTTTACTTAATTTTGATTCTATAAAAATTTTTCCATTTTTTTGCATTGCCTGGACAGCATTTGTAATAAGATTTACGATAACTTGTAAAATTTGGTTCTCATCAATATAGATTTTTGGTAGCGTATCATCAATATCAAGCTTTGATTCTATATTTGAAATATAGAGCATATTTTGCATAAGTTTGAATGCTTTTTTCACTACTACGTTTATATCAACTTCTTTAAGCAGTGGTTCTTTAGGCTTAGAAAAATCAAGGAAATTTTTTACAATTTCCTTCATTCTATCAGTCTCTCCCTCAACTTTGTTCATGAATTCTATTCTATCTTCTCTGCTTAACTTGTCATAAAGTTCTATATATGTTTGTGCTAACATTGATATATTATTAACTGGATTTGTTAGCTCATGCGCTACTCCAGCAGTGATAACTCCAATAGATGCAAGTTTTTTAGATTGTATAAGTTGTTCTTCACGATTTTTAAGTTCTTCTGACATAAAATTTAAAGCTTTAATAACAGACCCACATTCATCCTTTGTTTTTATATGTTCTATAGTTTTAAAATTTCCTTCTGATATAGACAAGGCAAGATTTTCTATTGCCCTCATTGAATTTAATATCTTTCTTGATATTAAATGACCAACTATTAATGCAGAAATAAGTATTATCCATGAAGAATGGAGAAGAATCCTTTTTGAATTTAAAATTATGCCATTTACACGCTTTCTTTCAAGGCTCCTGATTGTATTGGAAAATTCTCTTAATTTTCTACCAGCCTCTCTTAGTTTGGTTGCTGATTCTGTATCATAATTGCTGTGTAATTGTATTTCATTGATAACTTTTACATAGTCTTGCAAATCTAAATTCAATTGGTCTAGATTATTTTCTCCTACAGCTTTTACTATGTCATTTTTTACCGTATCTATGGAATGTATGGTTTCATCTACTTTATATTGTATATCGAAAAGTGCTGTTTTGTCCTTGTATAAAAAAAAGTTTTTTTCATCAAGACGCATCTCAAGAAAGGATGTGTTAAGGTCATCCGCTATTTCTATGAATCTTAATTTTGTGAGCACGAGGTTTAAGTTCTGAAAGGCTGTAACTATTATTATAATAATTAAAATAAAATTAAAGATATTGGATATGGTGATTCTGTGCTCTATTTTCATGATAACTTTAGAAGCTTAACTATCCTTATCTTATTTAAGGGCCTAAAAAAAAGACCTTTTGTCGTATAGGGTTATGAGAGGCACGATTTTCACAATTTTACAGGTTATGACGCAAAATGCAATGATACAATAATGGCATACAGCGCAAATAGATATATTTTTATGGTATAATTGTTGAAAAATTAAGCCGTATAGCTTGGTGGTTTAACGGCTTGGCAGGGAGGCGCCTTGGTGGAGGATTCCGGCAACATTGCTTTCAGGCGGGGAGAGCGGCTGATTTTTTTTGCCCCTCACCCCGATGATGAAACCTTGGCCGCGGGCGGAATGATCCAGCGTGCCATTTCTGCTGGCATAGAGGTGGCCGTTATCCTTGTTACAAATGGCGACAATAATAAATGGATGCAGCGGTTGTGGGAAGGGAGGTGGCGTATTGATAAGGCGGCCCGGGCCCGTTATGGAAGAAGCCGGAAAAAAGAGGCCATTTTGGCCCTCAATCATCTTGGAGTGGCGGATAGCCGCTCAATATTTCTTGGCTACCCGGATCAGGGGTTGACACGTTTACTTTTGACCAGAGACAGCTACGCAATCAAGGCGTTGGCCGATTGTATTGCAATGTGGCAGCCGCATATATTGATTTGGCCTTCCGCCTCCGATAGGCATCCTGACCACAGCGCCCTGGCCGTCTTGATTCTGCTGGCTCTTGATAAATTGGGGGCCGGCCGATGTCCTGAAACAATATTGAGCTATGTCATACATGGAAGGCTTCCAGACAAAGATGTCTCCAGACTCATAAGATTTCGATTGAGTCGTTATGAATTTCAGCTTAAGAAGGAGGCCTTTTTAATGCACGCCAGCCAACTGGCCTTTAGGTGGCCCTGGTATCTTGATTATCTTAAAGAAGACGAGGTCTTCTTTAAGAACGACAATCCATTATGCGCATATGGCCATCATCCTGTCAGAGATATCTCCATGGATAACGGGGCGATAAGGCTTGATTTTGTACTGAAGGCCAGGTTTGGGGTCGTTGGAGGGCGCACGATTTATTTTGTCGTTGTGGATTCATCCAGTAACATAAAGACCTTTTTTTTGGAATTTCGCGGCCATGAACAAAATGCGGCGTTAAAGTCTTTTCCTGACAACGAAGAAGTCGGCAATGCTGTTGTCTTGCGAGGACGGCGAAATCATTTTACACTGGTCATTGAAGGTGTTCTATTTGGTTGCAATGACGTTAAGAGGTTGTTTGTCAAGCTTGAGCGAAAATATGGTTTCTTTGACGAGGCTGGATGGCTTGAGGCGCGTATTAAATTAGACTGACGGCGGGTTTCTACATAAGAGGAACGCGCTGGATGATCGATACCGGCTTTTTATATTGGTCTGTGCCGGCTGGATTATTGGCGATAAAGAGTTGATCTCCATGTTAGGTGTGTCATGCCCAGGACCTTTATATGTATGATTAATAATTGGGTTGAGAAATATACGCCAAAATCGTCTATTCTGACGAATCTGCTTGTGGCGGGTCTGATGTGGTCGTTTGTAGGGATATTCTTGTTGTCAAGAGGTGTTTTGAACTTAATGGTCATAGACCGTTCTTACCTTTTTCTGATTATAATTTGGGCGTTGATAGGGCTGTTGAAAGGGCGTTTTGTCCTCGATAAGACAGCCGTCCGCATAATCGATAGAATACTTGTAAGGGGCGGCGGAAAATGCGCCGGTGGATTTTTTTCGCCAAAGAGCTGGGGACTGGTTGCAGCCATGATCCTCTTCGGCAGGCTGCTGCGTTCAAGCCCGCTCCCTGCCGGCCTGGTATGGGGAGTCTATGTGGCTATTGGCGCGGGGCTTTTATTTTCGAGCCGCATCTTTTGGATAAAACGTTTTAAAGGCCGCGTCCGCCTTGGTGGATAAAGATGTTCGAGACTCAAAGGGCCGCATTTTAATGAATCAGGAGCAAGCCACCTCGCCAAGGCAGTCATGGTTTAAGGTTTTGTGATGGATGTATCATGGCTTAGGGCCAGGCTTGATGAAGAGGAAGACAAAAGGCTGTCGCCCTATGCCGCAAGGAGCACGGAGGCATTCAGGGAGCACGATGAAGAGCGCGCCTTGCGTGGCCACAGGCAATGGTTTTCTCTGGATGCGGACCGCATCCTGCACTCACTTTCTTACACGAGGTATATCGACAAGACTCAGGTCTTTTCTCTTATACCGAATGACCATATAACCCATAGGGTCCTTCATGTCCAGCTTGTCTCCAAGATCGCAAGGACTATCGGCAGGCTTTTGCGCCTGAACGAGGACCTCATTGAGGCGATAGCCCTCGGCCATGACATTGGGCACCCTCCTTTTGGTCATGATGGCGAGCGCCATCTCTTTAAGCTTTGTCGGGAACATGGCGCACCCCCATTTATTCATGGCGTCCAGGGCGTGCATTTCTTGAGGCGTGTCGAAAAAAAAGGCAGGGGGATAAATCTGAGTTGTCAGGTCCTGGATGGGATACTTTGCCATGACGGAGAGGCGCATCTTAAGTCCATAATGCCTTTAAGGGGCAAGGATTTTGATGCGATCGACAAGGAGATAGCCCAAAAATTTTTGAATCCGGAGAGTCAGTTGAGGCCCATGACCCTTGAGGGGTGTGTGGTCAGGATGGCTGACGTAATAAGTTATATAGGCCGGGACATAGAAGACGCCATACGGATAAATCTTATCAAAAGGGACATGGTTCCAGGGCGTTGCAGGGCTATTCTCGGCGAGACAAACGGCACGATCGTCTATCGCTTGGTTGAGGACCTGGTTTCAAATAGCCTCGGACAGGACGAGATTTCATTTAGCGCCGATATGGCCGGAAGCCTATTGGAACTTAAGGAATTTAATTATAGATACATCTATAAAAATGAAAAGATAAAGACGGAATCAGGGAAGATTGAAAGGCTTTACGGGATACTCTTTGAGCGGTTTTTGTTCGATCTTGCATCTGAACGGAGGGACTCTGTAATATTCGCCGACTATCTTGACGGCATGGACCCGTCTTATAGAGAGGCCTTTAGCCCGCCCGAGATTGTGAGGGATTTTATCGCGGGAATGACGGACGCCTATTTTTTAAGAATGGGACGCGATATCCTCATTCCAAGGTCTTTCCCTGTCAAATTTTAACATATGGCCAGGCCGCCCCGTGTATGTTTGGTGAGTTAGTTTCTGTCTTGTTGGCGCCATTGAGTCATATAGGATAAAGTGGATTTTCTATGGTCGTTCATCGTTTTGAATGGAAGGGGCAATCGGCTTTGTTTGCCGATCAAAGATATTGATTAAAGATATGGAGGATGTCAGATGAAAGTCATAGCCTTTAATGGAAGCGCGAGAAAGGACGGGAATACGGCCATTCTTTTAAATCTAGTTCTTGACGCACT
>JAJYLJ010000102.1 GCA_021787835.1 Deltaproteobacteria bacterium
TTGCATTGCTTTCCGGGATTGGTCTTTGCGCCTTTCCATATTTTGTTCCAAATGTTTTTTTGCTCATTCTTATTGCGGTTGTATTAATGGCGTTGCCATTCTTTATAAGATGCTGATATAACAAGAAGGCATCTTGTATATATAGTAATTTTATCATAATTTATGGAATTTTATCACGAATTGTTGGTTGAAGGCGGTAGCTTCGAGCTTTGCGAGAAGAAGGCCCTGCGTTTTTTTGACCTCTATGAGCTTGTTTCGTATGAAAATATCCATTCCCTAAGACAAAGAAGCCTCCCTGCCGGACATAAAGACTTTTTTGACAGGCTTGAGCTCGGCGTGCGCGAGAACAAGACGGTGCTGGAGGGCTTTCTTTCCGAGCTTGCCGAGGCCGGCTTTGATTCCCTATCGGACCTAAGGGACCTGCCTCAGGGGTATCCAAGCAAGCTTTTGCACGTTTCAACCCATATGCTGGACGGCTTTTTCGGCGTTGATTCCTATTTTTACAACCTGGCCGAGGACTCGCACTGGGTAAGCCCGGGCCTTAGAGACAGGATAGGGCGGCATCCCGGCTCTTATTGGCTGATAGCGCTTGAGGCGTCTTTCGCAAGCGGCGGGATAGGTCTTGAACGGCGGCTTGCAAGGGATAGTCTCAAAAAATAAGTCTTGTTCAGGCGCCCCGGTGGACCATCAGGGCGGATCCAGCCCGATGGTCCTTGATCGCGAAGAATTTGCAGCGCGTCTTTACTTTATATATTGCTGACAAGAGGCGCGCAAAAAGGTATATATGTCAGATGCCGCCGTCTTGTTGGGCAGATGGATGAAACATGCGCCTGGATCAAAGTTAATGGTCTCTTTTTATTGACATAATACGGCGCGGTCCTTATTAATGCCCAATGGACATGTCTGAATTTTAAGATATTGACCGCGCGGTTGATTTGGATAAAACAGCATTGAAACAATATATCGTTAATGTCAGATTGTTTTTGTTTGTCTTTTGCATGTTTGCAGCCTTTGCGGCGGCTTGTCCGGCTGAATGCGGCGCCGCTAAGCAAGGGGCCAAGACCAAGACCGGCGCAAAGATTGAAAGCGGGGCAAACGCCGCGTATCTCAAGGCCAGGATCGGATACGAGAAGTTTGTAAAAGATCCCGGTTTGTGCGCGGATCAGGCGGCGTGGCAGAGGGTGATCCGCGGGTTCAGGGCCGTTTATTTTAAATTTCCCAATGACCCCGGCGTGGCGCCGAAGGTCTTATATATGCTCGCCGTTTGTTACAAAGATCTCTATGGCCATTCAAGGTCCAAGAGGGATCTGGAGGAGGCCATAAAGCGGTGCGAGGTCCTTGTCGAAAGGTTCCCTGAAAGCGGTCTTGCCGGCGGCGCCTTGTATCTTTCCGCCGGGCTTTACCTTGAAAAAGGGGAAAAGGCGGCTGCCAAAAAGGCCCTTGAAAGGGTGGTTGAAAAATATCCAGGCAGCGGCGAGGCCGTCAAGGCGGCCAGACGGCTCAAGGACCTTGGGGGCGCCCCGGTGGGCCAGGCGAGGGGTGAAAAACCAGTCTCAGCCGCCGCTGAAGGCGATAATGGCAAGGCCCAGGCCCAGCCCGGTACCGCAAGGAAGCCATCGGTCCGGGATGTGAACGGAGCCTTGGCTGATGCCCACGAAAAGGGCCCGGCGCATGTCCCGGAGACGGACGGCAAGTTGCGGGAGGTCACCGACATAAGGCACTGGTCTGTCTCCGATTATACAAGAATAGTTATTGACACCACCGGGCCGGTCGCCTTTAAGGAGGGGTTTTTGCCTGCGCTCAAGGCAAAGGGCCTTCCCCGCCGTTTTTATATAGACATCGAGCCCGCCATAAGAAAGAACGGGCTTCCCGATTCCATCGACATAAGAGACGGGCTGCTGCGGGGGGTCAGGATAGGCCAGTTCAACAAGAATACCGTAAGGGTTGTGTGTGACCTTGGCGGAAGCCGAAAAGTAAAGGCGTTTTATCTGGAAGACCCCTTTAGGGTCATAATCGACGCCTTTGGCGAGCAATATTCCAAGGGCACCATGTGCCCGATCCCCAAGCGCCAAGAGGAGGCCAAGGAAAAGACGCCGTCCGTCCTCCCAAGGTCTAGCGGCGCAAAGAATGGAGGCAGGCTTTCCATAGCAAGGCAGTTGGGGCTCTGCGTAAGGAGGGTCGTGATTGATCCTGGCCACGGCGGCAAGGACCCGGGCGCCATAGGGCCGACAGGTCTTCAGGAAAAGGAGGTGACGTTAAGGATCGCCAGAAAGGTTGCGGAAAGACTCAAGAGCGAGCTTGGCTGCGATGTGATACTGACAAGGCATGACGACGTTTTTTTGCCCCTTGAGCAAAGAACGGCCATAGCCAACGCCAAGAAGGCCGACCTCTTTGTGTCCATACATGCCAACGCCGCGCCCGACCCGTCAACCGAAGGGGTGGAGACCTATTTCTTGAATTTTGCCGTTGATAAAGACGCCATGAATGTCGCGGCCCGTGAAAACGCCACCTCCAGCAAACGGATGGGGGAGCTCCATTCGATATTGAACAATATTCTCAAAAACACGAAGGTGAACGAATCGTCCAGGCTTGCCGGTTTTGTGCAAAAAGATCTCATCAAGGAACTTGACAGCAAATTTGGCGATGTCAAAAACCTTGGCGTTAAGCAGGCGCCGTTTTTTGTGCTGATCGGGGCGCAGATGCCCTCGATACTTGTCGAGACCTCATTTATAAGCAATCCGGAAGAGGAGCATCTCTTGAGGGAGGATAGATATGTTGACAGGATCGCCGATGGAATAGCCGACGGTATAAGGGATTATTCCAAGGACATTACATTTGCGTCTTCTAAATAGTTTAAAAAACTTCTTGAATTTTGCCGGAAACTTGATTTAATGGGTCTTTGGGGATGTTGGTTAATTGGCAACAAAAAAAATAAACCGTCAAAGAACAGGAGGTTAAAAAAGATGTTAAAGGGAAAAGTAGGGCTTAGGGTTCTGTTTTTAGTCGCTGTATCACTTATGATGATGGGCCTTTTTGGCTGCGCCAAGAAACCTGTGCCGCCGCCTGCGCCGGAGGCCGCACAAGCGCCTGTCAACACCCCTGCGGTGACAGCTCCCCCTGAGCCAGAAGGGATCAAGACCGCAGAGCAGATATCAGAGGGCCGTACAAGCGCCCCCATGCTCCCGATCTATTTTGATTTTGACCGCTACAATATCAGAAACGACATGAAGTCCAGGATTGACAACAACGCCAAGTTCCTTATGGACAATCCTCAGATAAAAATCGAGATACAGGGCAATTGCGACGAGCGCGGCTCCGCCGAGTACAACCTCGCGCTTGGCGAGAAGAGGGCCAAGAGCGCCAAGGGTTATCTTACCAAGCTTGGCGTAAAGGCCGATCGTATTGATGTCGTTAGCTTCGGCAAGGAGCAGCCGCTTGACCCCGGCCACAACGAAGCCGCTTGGGCGAAAAACCGCAGGGATGATTTTGTCATTGTCAAGAAGTAAAATCGGTCTAGACTATTAGAGATAGAGATAAAGACCACAGCATCTTTAATTATCAAAGACGCTGTGGTCTTTCTTTTGTCGGGAGGGATGGTTTCTACATGATATATTTTTTGCGCAACCTAATGGTAGTGACATTTTTTGTGGCCGCCACGCTGTTTTCCTCGTGTTCATGGGCCGCTGACGCCGCGCAGCCGCCAAAGATAGCGGTTATCAACATGCAGAAGGTGGTCAAGGAATCGAAGACCGGCCAGAAGGCCACAGCTCAGCTTAATCAGCAGTTCGAGCGTCTTCAAAAGCTTTTGCAGGCGAAAAGGGATGCGTTGAAGGCCTTTAAGGACGATTTGGATAAAAGGGCGCCTCTTATGAATGCGGATGCCAGGGCTGACAAGGAGCGCGAATATGAAAAAATGCTGAGGGATTTTAAGGACCAGAGCGATGACGCCCAGTTTGAGATGCGCCAGGCCGAGGCCAAGGTGATGGACCCCATCCTAAAGGCCCTTGACAAGATAGTCACAAAGATAGGAGAGGGCGGCAATTATTCCTTGATACTGGAAAACAACATGCCGGGCATATACTATGTCTCTCCGACGATAGATATAACCGATTCGGTTATAAGGGCCTATAATCAAGAAGGCGGCGCGCAACCTGCTCCGGCTTCCAAGTCCAAGTGATGTTTGGTTTGCTGGGCAGCGCAGGGTAATTTGGCCGGATGTGCCGCGTGGATCATATGGCTCACATAGACATTAAGGCGCAGGATGCGCTGACCGCCGTTCAATTAGAGGTCTTGAATTCGATGTGGCGGCGTTGCGCCGGCCGCGTCATACTTTCTACGACATTGGCAGGCAGCGGTCATCCCGGCGGGTCTCTTTCGTCCCTTCATATACTTTTGGTGCTCTACAGCGTCATGAGCCACAGAAGTGACGAGCCGTTATGGGCCGCCAGAGACAGGCTTATCGTAAGCATGGGTCACATATCCCCGGCCGTCTATGGCGTGCTTGCGGAATTTGGCTATATATCCGAGGAGCAGTTTTTAACCGAGTTCCGCCGCGCAGGTTCGTCTTGCGCCGGCCATGTGGAGCAGGGGGTCAGGGGAGTAGAGTGGAACACCGGCAACCTTGGCCAGGGCCTGTCGGTTGGAACCGGAGCGAGGCTGGCCCAGGAGCTTTCCGGCTCGCCCGGCAAGACGATCGTCCTTATGGGCGACGGGGAGCAGGGCAAGGGACAGATAGCCGAGGCCAGGAGATTCGCCTTCAAATACAAGCAGGCCGGGCTCATAGCCATTGTGGACCGCAATCACCTTCAGATCGGCGGAGCGACCGAGGATGTCATGCCTGTAAGGGTCAGGGAAGAATATGCCGCGGCAGGCTGGAATGTGATCTACGTGCCTGACGGGAATGATTTCCAGGCCGTATTCAAGGCCTTAAGAAGGGCGTGGCTGCATGAAGACCTGGACCCCGCGCGCCCCAGCGTGCTTGTCGCCCGTACGGTAATGGGCAAGGGCGTTTCGTTCATGGAGAACAAGGCCAAATATCACGGCGCCACCCTTTCGAGTGACGATGCAAAAAAGGCATTAGCAGAGATCGGTTGTGACCCCGGTCTTGTGGATGAATGGGCGAAGAGGCGGGCCGCCCGCAAGATAAGCAGTTGCCGCGGGTCCGAGCCCGGGCGGAACGGAGGCGCTTGCTGGCCGCGGATAGATATTGGCGGGCCAGTGGTTTACACCGGAAGCGCCGATTGCCGTTCGGCCTACGGCGCAGCCCTTAAGGACCTTGCCGCGCTCAACAACCTGCCGGGCGCAACTCCGAAGGTGATCGGCTTTAGCTGCGACCTCGAAAGTTCGGTCAAGATGGGCGGCTTTAGGGCCGTGTCTGCCAGCGCGTTTTTTGAGGCCGGGATACAAGAACATCATGCCGCTGCCTGCGCCGGTGCATTGAGTCATGAGGGGTTTTGCGTATTTTTTAGCACATTCGGCGTATTCGCGGTGGCCGAGACATACAACCAGCACCGCCTAAACGACCTTAACGGTACGCATCTAAAGGTCGTCGCTACCCATTTAGGCCTTGATGTCGGAGAGGACGGCCCCACGCATCAAAGCATCGACTATATCGGCCTTCTAAGCAATCTCTTTGGTTTTTCCATCTTCATGCCGGCCGATGCCAACCAGACCGACAGGATCATACGTTATGTCGCGGCGCATCCAGGCAATGTCTTTGTGGGTATGGGCAGGTCAAAGCTGCCCCAGGTAACCGATATGTCCGGCGCCCTGTTTTTCGGGAAAGATTACGTGTTCGAGCCGGGCAAGGCCGACTGGCTGAGATCTGGCGGCAAGGCCACCTTTATGACCTATGGTTCGATGGTACCGCAGGTCATGAGGGCGGCGGACATCCTGGCCGGCGAAGGCCTGTCCATGTGTGTCGTCAATATGGCGTCCATAAAGCCTATCGACAGGGATGCGATAATAAAGGCGGCGGGTATAGGCCCGATCATTACAGTGGAAGACCATATCCCTCAGACCGGCCTTGGCTCCATCGTTGCGCGCGTCTTGACAGAGGAAGGCGTGGGCGGCCAGAGGCTTGTAACATTGGGGGTGAGCCGTTATGGTTCATCGGGCAGCCCCGAAGAATTGTATAAAATGCAGGAGATCGATGCAGCCGGCATAGCAGGCAAGGCTCGCGCGGTATTCGATTAGCCGTTTTTTCTGATCGAACCCCCACTCTTTTTTATAGTTTCCATCCAGTTGCCGAAAAGAAGATTATGTCAAGGCCGCTTACTTAGTGGCCGCCCGTGTTTTATTTTTTAAGACCTTTCGCGCAGGGTTTTTAACGAGGGCCGCGCTGTGTCTAGGCGAGAGCGAGTCTTTCGCGCGCAGTCCGCGCTGGATAGGGCCGGTCTTTTCCGCTGGTTCGCGAAAGGTCTTTTTAAGGATATGTTGTGGCGGATATTATCTCGGGGCTCATTTC
>JAJYLJ010000103.1 GCA_021787835.1 Deltaproteobacteria bacterium
TCGACCCTTACTGTATTGTCATTGGGTCTGCGGCTTATGTTCGGGTCCCAAACGAAGCCGTTGTTTGCGAAGAACGGGGCGGCCGTTGCGTTGGCCGTCTCCATGCCCCATATCTTGTACATGGCAAGGCGGCCTTTGAACACGATGTTTTCAGTGGCCTTGGCCAGCATGTTGAGACGGAGTCTGGTGGTGTAGAGGTCGTCATTTTTAGGGCTGTAGGCCTTTTGCAGATAATTGTTGATAGTTGGCATTGGGCCCTGCATCCCGCCCTGCTGCCATGCCTGCAATGCCTGCATATATCCCATTTCGTCATAAGAGGCCGGCACGTGCGCCCTTGTTGAATCGACTCTGAATCTGAAGTCCCCGCCAGTGAACGCGAACCTGCTCTTTGGCAGCCCGCCAGTAGTCCCGACCTTTTTCGAGACCTGCTCGACTGTCTGTTTGGTCTGGTTCTGTTGGGTCTGCACATTGCCAAGCTCTGATTTCACCTGCTGAAGCTCCTGATTCAGTTGATCAATGCGCTTCATGAGTTCTTCAGGCGTTGGTGACGCCAGAACCATCGCCGGTATTAGCATGACTAATACCATGATTCCCACTAACAGTTTTTTCATCGTTTCTTGCCCTCCTTTGTTTTTTAGTTCTTTAGTTCCAAGGAAAAAATAATAACTAAAAGCGACTCCCACTTTAACGAGCAAAAAGACAAATGACTTTTTGTCACATGATTGACATTTTTTTAATTATAATTAAATCGTTCAGATGTCAACCTAAATTTTTCTTTTTAATGAATCGGAGTCATTTTATGGATGTCGTATCTTTTTTTGAAAGGCTTAAGATGCTTTCCGGCGGCAAGGCGGGGATGGTGCTTGTGCATAACGGGATTGTCCGTGACCATAGCAGGGACGGCCGCCCGGTTGCTTCAATCGATGTCGAGGCCGATAGTGTCCGCCTTGAGGCGATACTTGAGGAGGCAAGGAGGCTTCCAGGGATAACCGCTGTTTTGGCGGAGGTAAGACAAGGCCATCTCAAGGTTGGAGAAGATGTTATGCTCCTGGGTGTGGCCGGAGACATAAGGGATAATGTTATCTCCGCAATGACATCGACGCTCGACCGTATAAAAAAAGAGGTTACGAAGAAAAAGGAGTACAGGGATTGAGTGAAGAGGACCTTAAGCTCAGGGAGTCGATGGTCCTTGTCTGTAAATTGCTTTACACAAAAGGGCTCATCGCAGGGGCGGACGGCAATGTAAGCGTTCGCGCCTCAAGGCATGGACCGGTCCTTATAACGCCAAGCGGCTCGCACAAAGGCCTCTTGTCAGCCGATGAAATCGTAATGGCGGATGATGCGGGCAATGTGCTTAAAGGCGAAGGCAGGCCTTCTTCCGAGCTTCCACTCCATCTCGCTGTTTACAGGCGTGACCCTGAATGTATGGCCATAGTTCACACTCATGCCCCGTGGACCATGGCGCTCAGTCTTGCAGGCCTTGGGCTCTCCCCGCACCTGACGGCCGAAGGGATGATACTTCTTGGAGATGTGCCGGTCGTCCGGTATGAGCCGCCAGGAAGCCACCTGCTTGCCGAGGCCGTGATCGAGGTCCTGGGCAGAAGCAGGGCCCATATCCTTGCCAATCACGGCGCCATAACGCGCGGGGAAAGCCTCATGAAGGCCTTTGAGCTCATGGAGTGCCTTGAGCACAATGCAAAGATAACTTATCTGGCGAGGCTTTTGGCCGGATCTGCGCCGCCAAGCGGCCTGAGCACGCCGGTATCCGCATCCAGTTCATAGGCGCCGCCCAGCAGCAGCGGATAGTTGTCGGGACAGTGGCCTGCCGGGACATCCATAATAACCGGGATGCCGAGGCCCGAGAGCCTGTCTTTCAGCAGTCCCTCAAGGTCAAAACAATGGTAGCGTTCTGTCAGCAGGCTCCCGGCCGCAATGCCGGCAAGCCTTGAAAGCCGTCCTGAGTGTAAGAGGTGGGTGAGCATGCGGTCTATTTTGTATGGAGCTTCGTTGTGATCCTCGATGAGCAGGATTGTCTTGTCCCATGGCGGTTCATAAGGGGTCGAAAGGCTGTGGACAAGACATGTAAGATTCCCGCCCGCCAGCCGCCCCGGCGTCTTTCCGGTCGTCACGGGCCGCCCCTTGAGGACTGGAAAGACGCCATGCGACAGACAATACCATAGCGCGCAGCGGCTTTCCTCGCTGGTATCTGACAGGGTGGTTATAAGCGGGGCGTGGATGGCGCAAAGTCCGTTTCTCAAGAGCGCTGAATGAAGAAATGTGACGTCGCTGAAGCCGATGAGGAGGGGATAGTTGTCTTTTGTGCCATCCAAATGGACCTTTCCGGCCCATCTTGATGAACCGTATCCGCCCCTCGCGGCCCATATAAAATCAAGCGACGCGTCTTTTATGAGATTCTCGAAGTCTTTCCATTGGGCTTCATCTTTGCCGGCCAGGTAACTGAATTGTCCGTGCGGGCCGTCGGCGGCCATTGATGGATTCGGGCTCCAGATTATCTTCGGCCCCTCCCTTTTTATTATATCAAGACCTTCTTGGAGCTTGCCTTGGTCTGGAGGGCTGGAAGGGGCAAATATTGTTATTTTCAGGGCCTTCATGGTTTCAAGGCATTCAGCTTGACTTTGGAACAAAGATAATTAAATTGGAGACTAAATTCATTAAAATTCCAATAATTTTCATTAGTTTTATTAAAAATTATATATAAGGCGCATGGAACACACAAAAGATTACTACAAGATACTTGGGGTGGCAAAGACTGCAACCCCCGACGAGATAAAAAAGGCGTTTCGCAAGCTCGCTATGAAATACCATCCGGACAGGAACAAAGGACAAAAGGCCGCCGAGGAGCATTTCAAAGAGGTCAATGAGGCGTATGCGGTGCTAAGCGACCCTGAGAAAAAGAAACAATATGATACCTTTGGTTCCTCGGAGTTCACCCGCCGTTACAGCCAGGAAGACATCTTTAGAAACTTTGATTTCGGCGGCATCTTTCAGGATATCGGGCTTGGCGGAAGGGCCAAGGGATGGAAGGGCACTTTCGGCGGCAAGGCTGCCAGCGGTTTTTCATTTGATGACCTGATCAGCCAGATATTCAGCCAGGACATCCGTGGCGGTTTCGGTCAGGAGCGGGCGGAGTCTTCGCGCTCCGGCGCTCCTGGCGAAGATGTGGCCCTTGAATTGCCTCTTTCGCCCCAAGAGATGTCGGATGGCTGTGAAAAGATCGTAACTTTTAATATAGGCAAGGTGCAGGAGCGCATTTCCGTAAGGATCCCGCATGGGGTTGGGCCAGGCAAGAAGGTCCGTGTGGCCGGCAAGGGAAAGCTTGGCCCTGGCGGCGTAAGAGGAGATTTGTATCTCGTTGTGCGTCCGCAGGTGGACAGCTGCTTTCAAATAAATGGAGCAGACATTGAAATGACCCAGCCAGTCAGCTTCACTCAGGCCTGCCTTGGCGCTGAGATCGAAGTCCCTATCGCCTCCGGCGGCAGCATAAGGCTCAAGATCCCATCAGGAACAGGCCCTGCGAAGAGATTCCGTATAAAGGGCAAGGGCCTTCCTGACGGCAAGGGTGCAAGAGGGGATCAATACGTGAAGGTTGTCGTGGATGTCCCCAAGAAACTTACGCAATCCCAGAAGGAGCTTGTGCTTAAACTTAAGGGTGAAGGGCTATAATCCCAGCTCGTTTCCATCCTGATTTAAAAATGGAATAACAACGTTGACAATATGGAGAAATATCTATATATTTGTTTATACTCATATGAATATTTATAAATATAAACTGAGGCTCATGTGAAAAAACTAGCTCAATTCATTAAGATTCTCGGCGACACGACCCGCTTGTCAATTATCGGCTCCATTGGCAAAAAGACACGCTCGGTCACCGAAATCATCAATGATACCGGGCTATCACAGACCTTGGTATCCTTCCATCTTCGCAATTTACGTGATGCTGGAATTGTCACTACCCGTCGGGACGGTCCCTTTATTTATTACAGCCTCACCAACCTTTCACTGATTGATATTCTTGATGAACTCGCACTTCTCGCAGGTCTGAAAACTAATTTTTTCGAGACATCACAGGTTTTAAGTCAGGGCAAAATAGTTTCCGTAAACAGGAGGTGACCGCGATGTGGTGGTACGGACCTGGATGGGGATATATGTATGGTTGGTGGTTTATGCCATTGTTCGGCATCGTCTGTATGGTGATTTTTTTCTATGTCATCAGCAGGATTTTTGGCGGTAGCGGTTTCTGTAAAAAGCCCCCATGTGGAAATGATCAAGAGAGAATTGATGAATTAAAGAAAGAAATCCTTGAACTGCGCGAAGAAATTAAAGGTCTTAAAAAAAAGTGATGCATACTATTATTGACAAAGCTGGATTAGATAGACTCAACCATTCACAGAAGAAAGAACTTCTTGGTGGCCTTGTCGCATTCCTGGTACAGGACCTTAACGGACTAGAGAAGAAGTATCTCTTGCAGAAGATCGTCTCCTGCGGAAGAGATAATCCGCAGGTCATTGATATGGTAGAGCATTGAATTAAGGAATGCACGGATTCAGGCGTGAATCCCCTTGAAATGAGCAAAGAGGTTATAGCGGCCATCAGCCATACTTACGAATTGGCCTCCTATTCAACCTCAGAATTACGCAGCCTGTTTGATGACTGGCTTGGTGCGATCGAGCAGTTGGTGATCGGCTTTGTAAACCGGCAAAAAAAGGCAGATCCAGATGAAATCGCCACTCATCTGAATTTGCAGCGCACCAGCGCCATCTTTGTTCTCAGCAAGCTTGCCCGTGAGGGAAAGGTCACCATGCAGGCCGCCGGCAATGGTGAGCGTAAAAACAATATAAAACGGTTAAGGACAAAAAAATGAAAGAAGAGTTTGCCAGCAGCGGCGCTGTCACATCGGCAAGCTCCGGTTGCTGAGCCCCGGGAGGAAATACTGGCGGTCGCCAGGAAAAAGAGGAAAGTAAACGGCAGACCGAACATTGCATGGTATGCGGAGAAGTCCTTCGATATCTAGACAAATCGACCGATGTTTCCTGTACTTACTGCAAGAGATCAGACTCCGGGCATATCGTCTGCCCCAACGGCCATTATATCTGCGAACAGTGTCACAACCAAGACGCCATGCGGGTAATCGAAGATATTATGTTTACCACGGAATCGATTGATCCCAACGAAATTGCTGAGTTAGCCTTTGGTTTTCCAGGTCTTCCAATGCTTGGTTGTCAGCATGCCTATATTGCCGGCGGCGCTCTTATGGCTGCCTTAAAAAACGAGGGCACAGTACATGTCACCAACGGCGACATCAAGGAAGTGTTCAAGCGGACGCGAAAACAGGCCCATGGCGGGTACTGCGGCCTTTCTGGCGTCTGTGGTATCGTGCCAGCCATCGGCGCTTGTTTCGCTTTGCTGACCGGCTCCAAGTGCGGCACTGATAAAGAGCAACGGACCACCATGGAAGTTGTCAGCAGGGTGACCCGGGCCATCACTGAAATCACCGGCCCTTCCTGCTGCAAGGCATACGTGCGAACCGCACTCAAGGTAGCCGTGGACTTTCTCAGGGGAAATCTAGAAGTAAAATTGCCCTCCCGCGGCGATACGGTCTGCCGTTATAGTTCGAGGCACCCGCATGGTTGTAGAGGGTCGCGGTGTCCCTATTTTGCGGAGTAGTAGAGTATTTCTATAAATGTTTAAGGATGACGTGATGTCAGATGCTATTGGTAAATATCAAGATTTTTTCAAACAAGTATATGAGGAAGGATCCATTGCCATCAAAACCAAGTATTTGATCGCCTTGGGAGCTTCACTGGGTGCCGGTTGTCAGCCGTGAACCCAATATTGCCTTGCAGTTGCAAGACAACATGGTGCCACCGACGAGGAGCTCCACGAGACCATGCAGATCGCCATGACCGTTGGGGCCACGAAATCCAGATACTTCAGAAAGTCTCCTGACCGCCGTGACAGGCCACTGTCAGGCAGAGGAAGACGGCCAGCCACAGGCGGATGCCTCAGGCTGCGAACCGTGAGCCATCTCGGACCCCTCTGTATGAGCTGGCAAAATTTTATCAGAACAACTACAAATCATACCATGGCGTTTTCTTTAAGATATGACTTCACCGCATCTATGTCCGCTGGCAGGACCTTGACCCTGCTTTGTCTTTCTTCTATGCCCTTGAGGGATTGAGGCCGGTTTGTCTCCCTTCCTGTCGCATCCTTTACAGCCTGGGAGAATTTGGCCGGATGCGCGGTGGCAAGACATACCATGGGCCTGTCTTTGCCGCCACCGGCCTTCTTTGCCGCCCTGACGCCTACTGCCGTGTGCGGGTCAAGCACATAGCCTGTCTCTTCATATATCTCCTTTATGGTGCGGATGGTCTCGG
>JAJYLJ010000104.1 GCA_021787835.1 Deltaproteobacteria bacterium
GTACAGGCCCGCACGGTTCGCGAGAGATTAAGGCCATATACAAAAGACCCTGCCTTAAATATCGGCATGTAATATCTTCTTTTCTTGACATATCGTGCTTGCATGGTTATCAATTAACACTTTATAATTTACAAAAAATTACTCAAAAATTTTTCAAAATTTTCAATTAGCCGAGGGTTATCCGAGATGAAAATGACTTTTCAGCCAAGTGTCATAAAGAAAAAAAGAACACATGGATTCCGCAAACGCATGAGCACCAAACAGGGCCGCATCGTACTTAAAAGACGCAGGGCAAAAGGCAGATACCGCCTCTGTGTGTAAGCCGGGCGCTGGCTCAGAGGGATCCCCCCCTAAAAAGGCCTGGGCGATGCCGGAAGGTCTGCCAAGGCCGGAGCGTCTGTGCGGTAGAGGGGCCTTTAATCCAGTATTCAAGACAGGCAAACGGATCAAACTTCCAGAATTAACCATTGTATTCGCCCCAAACCACATCAATTGCTCCAGGATGGGGATAAGCATAGGCAGGAGCTTTGGCGGGGCCGTCAAAAGAAACAGGGCCAAGCGATTGATAAGGGAGCTTTTTCGCAGAAACAAGGATATATTTCCACAGGGTCGCGACATAGTCTTTATCCCACACAAAGGATGGCTGCGCGATGAAGATATCAACCTCCAGGTGACATTAAAAAATGTATTTAAAGCTAAAGATAAATGCAAGCGATTGGATTCCGGGGATGAAGCCGCAAGCACTCATTGGTAACTTGCTGCTATTTCTAGTCAGACTCTATCGTATATTATTTTCTCCGATTTTACCGAAAAGCTGCCGGTTCATGCCAAGCTGTTCGGCATATGCGGAAACCGCCATTAAAAGACACGGCCCGGCCCGCGGCTTCATTTTGTTGATAAAAAGGCTGCTGCGATGCCACCCTTGGCATCCAGGCGGGTATGACCCCGTTCCCTGAAAGGCGCGGAACCGGACGCGCAGACGGGCGGATATGCATTGAACGAAAGGCTTGGACCTTGTGGATTTTAGAGGCCTTAGGATAAAAAACATATGGAAATTCGAGCACTTCTGGCAATAATCCTATCGATGATCATACTGGTCGGATTCCAGTATTTCTCAGGCAATCTAATCAGCCCCCCAGCCAGGCAAACCGAACTTGCCGGGAGACAAAAACCAGGCCAGCCGGAAGGCAATCAAAAGACCGCAACAGAAAACAACCCTGCCGGACAACCCATGCTACAGTCTCAAGCGCCGGCAGCGCCATCGAGGACCGCAAGGGACATAACCGTGGAGACCAATCTTTACCGGATGGTCCTATCCGAAGAAGGCGGAAACCTGAAACAGTGCCTCCTCAAGCATTACGCCGTAAATATCGGACAGGGATCCCCGCCTGTAAACCTTGTAAATACACAGCCTCCATACCTCCCGCTGGGAATCAGACTAGGCCCGCCCCCTGGCATCGATCTGTCCAACCAGCTCTTCGATGCCGACAAAGGCAGTCTTGTCCTCAACAAGAACCTGAGGGAGGGCAGGCTTACCTTTTCATGCAAGCTGCCAAATGGTCTCGAGGCGTTAAAGACATACACGTTTCATGAGGGGAGCTACTGGATCGACCTTTCGATAAGGCTGAAAGGGATCAAAGAAGGTAACGCGACCATATCTTTGTACGACAAACCCCTGGAGGCGGAAACGCGCTATATCTTATCAGGGCCATCCTATTTTGCAAACGGCGGATTAAACGAGGTCAAGCTCACCAAACCTGGGGAGGCGTTCAATTACTCAGGGAAGGTGGACTGGCTAGGCTACGGAGACAATTACTTCCTCGCCGCGCTTGTGCCCATAACGCAAGACGCCGGGGACCATGTATTTATAGAACGCAAAGACAGCGAAGGACTTACGGCAAGCAGTCTCACGATGCCTGTCAACCTTGATGCATCCGGAGGGTCCATAGATCTGGGTCTGTATTTCGGGCCGAAGGAAATGGAGATATTAAAGGCGCTCAATCACAACCTGGCCGGTTCAATAGATTTCGGGTGGTTTACCGTCATAGCGAAACCCCTTCTATATTTCCTGAATTTTCTCTATGGATTTACCCACAACTACGGGCTTGCCATCATAGTCATCACGATACTCATAAAGATCGCCTTCTGGCCGCTCGCGTATAAAAGTGCCAAATCCATGAAGACCATGCAGAAACTCCAGCCAAAACTCTTAAAACTTAAAGAGAAATACGGCGATGATAAGGAAAGGCTTAACAAGGAATTGATGCAGCTCTACAAGACATTCAAGGTAAACCCCATGAGCGGATGTCTGCCTATGCTCCTTCAGATACCGGTGTTTTTCGCGCTTTACAAGGTGCTTCTCCAGTCCATCGAATTGAGACACGCCCCCTTCGCCTTTTGGATAAAAGACCTATCGGCGCCTGACAGGCTCATGATCCATGGCCTGAACATCCCCTTCATAGGCGGCGTGCCAGTGCTGACCTTGCTCATGGGGGCGTCCATGTACATGCAGCAAAAGATGACACCCAGCTCGATTGACCCTACCCAGGCCAAGATGATGCAGATACTGCCGGTGATATTCACTTTCATGTTCATCAACTTCCCTTCAGGCCTGGTGCTGTACTGGCTTGTAAACAATATGTTTTCCATAATGCAGCAATATTACATCAATAAATTTACAGATTAAAAGACCTGCTGGATATAACAATGCCAAGATCCAAGCCAAAAAAAGAAACACTGGAATTTGAAGGAAAGACAATCGAACAGGCCACGGAATACGCCTGTAAACATTTCTCACTGCCAAAGGAAGATCTCGAAATAGAGGTGCTGAACAAGGGGTTCTCGGGCATCTTCGGGCTCGGAGGCCGCAAGGCCAAAATCCGAGCCGTCCCCAATGCAACAAAACAGGCCTCTGACATCAATAAGCCGGCGCCGGCGGCCGCCACAACCGGACCCGGGAAAGACGGCCTTAACCCGATCGAGGAATCGGATCAAACCGCAAAGATGCCCGTCACGCCACTGCAGCCGCGGGAGGCCCCGCCGCATATAGAAGAGGCCAGGCGCCTTACGGATGAACTTCTTGCGAAGATGGGGCTTGACTGCAACGCCGAGATAAGAAATGAAGGCGACGGCCTTGATATAGAAATAACCGGTCAAGATGTATCCATAGCTATAGGCCACGAAGGAAAGACGCTGGAGGCCATCGGGTATATAGTCAATAGGGTCCTCACGAAACAATTTGAGGACGCCAAGACGGTCTTGATCGACGCGGGCAATTTTCACCCCAACCGCGAGAACTATCTTGCCAAGCTTGCCCATTCAAAGGCCGAACAGGCCAGGAAGACCGGCAAGTCAGTCGTCCTCAACCCCATGAGCCCCAAAGAAAGACGCCTTGTGCATCTAGCCTTGAAGAACTTGACCGGCATACGCACGGCAAGCACCGGAACCGGAACCATGCGAAGGGTCATAATCATTCCGGCAAGACGGACCGGCAAGACGTCAAGCCAGCGCACCGACAGAAAGAGTGAGTAATCTATTAAAAGAAGAAGACACCATAGCGGCCATCGCAACGCCCACAGGAACAGGAGGCATAGGGGTTATAAGGATAAGCGGACCGGCCAGTCCGGACATCCTTTCTAGATTATTCAGACCAAAAAATCCCCTGCCGCGACTTGAGCCGCGCCGCCTTCACTACGGATGGGCCATCGATCCGGCGGACGGCGCCCCAATAGATGAAATCCTGGCGGTCTTTATAAAAGGTCCGGCCAGCTATACCAAAGAAGACATGGCGGAATTACAGTGTCATGGCGGACACGCGGTCTTAAAACGCCTGCTCGAAGCGGTTACGTCTTGCGGGGCGAGGCTGGCCGAGCCCGGCGAATTTACAAAAAGGGCCTTTGTCAACGGCCGTATCGACCTTGCCCAGGCCGAAGCTGTGCTCGAACTCATACAGGCAAAGACCGAAAAGGAACGCTGTCTTGCCATGACAGCCCTTGACGGACGGCTCAAGGACCGGATTGAGCCGGCAAGACAAGCGGTTATCCAGGCCCTTGCCCGGATAGAAGCTGCGATCGACTTTCCGGATGAGGGACTCGAACCGATCGACGGCGAGGCCGTCGCCGGACAGCTCCTGGACAACGCAATCTTCCCTATCAAAGACATCGTGGATTCCTACAATCAAAGACGCATCCTGCGCGAAGGTGCAAGGGTGGCGCTTGCCGGAAGGCCCAACGCGGGCAAATCGAGCCTTTTCAACGCCATGCTTGGGGCATGCAGGGTCATCGTAAGCCCGACACCAGGCACAACAAGGGACACCGTCGAAGAAACGCTCGATCTTGACGGTATTTCCGTGACCATTGTTGACACCGCCGGCATAAACGCCGAAAGTCATGACCCTGTCGAGGCGATGGGCATGGAGTTTTCCGTAAATGAAATAAGGCGGGCAGACGTCGTTATTATGGTCTCTGACATTAGCAACGGCCTTTCCGCCCAGGATTCAGACCTCCTCGAGATGGTCCCGGACAAAACACCGGTGATAATGGTCTTAAACAAGGCAGACCTTGTGCACCCGTCTGAACGCGGCCGCATAGAAAAAATAATGCAAGACAGGCTGCCGCATAGAGACCACGGGGTCAGTCTTGTCACCGCCTCGGCGTCAAATGGCCCTGGACTTGACGAGTTGAAAAAGGAAATAATAAGATTGGCCGTCCCCCAAGATGGAAATGGTCCGGCCCATGCCATCTCTGAATTTGTCCCGAATCTGAGACAAAAAAACGCGGCGCAACAAGCGCTTGCCGCACTTGAACAGGCCTGCGGCGGCCTAAAAAAACGCCTGCCCCAAGAACTTGTAGCAGTGGATCTAAACGACGCCCTTAAAAAACTTGATGAAATCCTTGGGATAGAAACCGGACCAGAGATATTCGATGAAATATTCAGCCGTTTCTGCATTGGAAAATAGATAATAAATAATACATTTATGATGCAACTTCAAGAATATCTTTCCCAATGCGCCCACCTCAAAACAACACCGCTGCTAAAAACAGGGGTACAGGCGGCCCTTGCAGCCGGAGAGATAATAAGACCCCTTTTCGGCAACATCAAAGACGTACGGCACAAGGGCAGGATAGACATAGTCACGGAGGCGGACATTGCATCGGAGGAAAAAATAATCGAGGTCCTGCAATCAGCCGGCCCCGGCATCCGGATAGTTTCAGAGGAAACAAACCCAAGTTATGATGCCCTCTGCAAGGGTCCTTCCTGGATAATCGACCCCCTTGACGGAACGACAAATTTTGCCCACGGATTCCCATGGTTCGGCATATCCATCGCATTAGCCGAAGGAGACAAGATACTGACAGGGGTAATCTATTGCCCCTTGCAGGACGAACTCTTCTGCGCATGTCTCGGCGGAGGCGCATGGCTGAATGGACAGGCAATCAGGGTATCGAGGACGCCTTGCCTCGAAGATGCGCTTCTTGCCACAGGGTTTCCTTATGACATCCGCGAGGATCCCGAAGGGGTGGTAGGCGCCCTCAAGGCCATAATAATAAAGGCGCAGGGGATAAGAAGGGCGGGCGCCGCCGCCCTGGATCTCGCATATGTGGCCTGCGGACGGCTTGACGGCTTCTGGGAGATAAAGCTCAGGCCGTGGGATACGGCGGCCGGCAAACTCCTGATTGAAGAAGCAGGGGGAAGGGTAAGCGTCTTTGACGGCAGGCCGTATTCGCCCGTTGACGCCGAGATACTTGCGACAAATACATTGATACACCCTGAATTAAGCGTGGTGCTCAAGGATTTTAGCGGAAGAGAGAAAGGAGTGACGCATGAGCACGTACCGTAGGATTCCATGCCCTAGATGCAAACAAGAGATAGAGATATACGCCAATCCTATCCCGACCGTGGACATCATCATAGAAGTGGAAGGCGGCATCTGTCTGATTGAGCGCAAGAATGCGCCGTTCGGCTGGGCGATACCAGGCGGATTCGTGGATTATGGAGAAAGCGTCGAACAGGCCGCGACAAGAGAGGCCCTTGAGGAAACAGGCCTCGAAGTGAGACTCACCGCCCTTATGGGTGTCTATTCAGACCCTGCCCGCGACTCCAGAATGCACACCATAAGCACGGTGTTTATAGCAAACTCTTGCGGAGTCCCGCGGGCCGGGGATGATGCAATATCCGTGTCAATCTTTGACCCATATTCCCTGCCTGGCAACATTGCATTTGATCACAGACAGATACTCAAGGACTATACAGATGTCAAAAGGGGCGAAAGATCGGTCGTCAGATTAAGCTATAATTGAGATACTGTCCTTTTGCCGGGGGGGGGGGGGGGGGTTTTTTTTTT
>JAJYLJ010000105.1 GCA_021787835.1 Deltaproteobacteria bacterium
ACCAGCTTCACCGCTTCCACCCGAAACTCCTTCGTGTACCTCCCCTGCGGGATTCCCTTCATTCTGACACCTCCATCGTGGTATTTTGTTATACGACTTTGGTGTCCACTTTATCCATCTTACCTCATCCTTTCCACGGTAAAGTCCGCATATAGCGCAGAAAACATCCAGTCTTTTACAGCCGAAATCATCAGCGCTTATGGCGGCAAGAGCGCGGTAGAAAATGTCCGGTCAGTGTACATGAAAGGAAAGATAAGGGCATTTGCGTTTGATGACAAAGGCACTTACGTTTACTATCTCAAGAGGCGGAGAAAGCTGAGAGTGGATATTAAATATACGCGCTCAACGGAAGAGCGTATTTTGGGTGGAAACAAAGGATATGAGAGTTCTGGCGCCGGGTTTTACAGTGCATCAGGAGATCGATATCTCGCCATCGTTTATCAGTATGAACAACTTGACCTCCCATATGGACTTTTAAATGATACATACCGGATAACCTATGAGGGACGCGCGGATGTCAACGGCATAAAGGCTCAGGTTTTGAGATTGAGCAGCACGGGAGGCCTTCCCGTAAAGATTTATGTGGATGCGAAAAATTTTTTTATCATTAAGACTTCCTGCAATTTTCGCATGGGCACCGGCATGGTAACGCTGTCCTCAGAGTTCTCCGATTTCAGGAGAGTCCAGGGAATTGTGTTCCCTTATATGATGACCAACTTTGCCGCCGGTCAAAAAATAGCGGAAATTGCCGTTGAGGGGTATGAAATTAATGCAGATATCGAGGATTCCATATTCCAGCCGGCGAGAGCGAGTGATTCCCTCCTTCAGGACCCACGGACACACTCGCGTCGTTTTCGCGTCGCTTGCCAGCTCGGGCAACGAAGCTACATTCGGATATCATAGTTCAATAAGCACATTTTCCGTACATTGGATCTTCCTTGTCCTTGGAGGGCTTGGATTTCCTTTCCCCGAAGGCGTCACTCTTATAATCTGCGGTTTTTTAATAGGCACAAAGGTTGTGGAGCCTCTTCCAATCTTTTTTGTTGTCTATTTGGGTGTTTTGACAGGAGATTTCCTTTCATTTTATTTAGGAAGAAAATATGGACGCGCCCTCCTTTCCAGCAAGAGATTTAAAAATGTGGGTCTTCGGCAAAGCTGGCCACATTTGAACACAAATTCAATAAGTTCGAGATTCCTTTCATGATGATTGCAGGGCGCTTAATAAGCGGGGTCTTTCTTGTGGCCGGCATAATAGGGATTCACCGCCAAAAGTTTCTGGTAGTTGATGCTATTTCCGCCTTTTTAGGCATTATCATTTGGTTTGGAATCGGATATGCCGGGGGCAGCAGTTTTGCGGTTATCAGGACCTGCATCATAAAAATAGAACACGTGGCGGCTTTGATGTTAATAATCCTTGCCGTGGTTTCATTGCTTTATGTGCATTTCAGATCAAGAAGGCACGGCGAGGTAAAAACACGGGACTAAAGAGGCGTTGCTTCTGAAGTCTATCCTATAACCCGAATTTCCTGAACGAATAGAATTTGGGGAAATCGATGCAAAGGGCGCAAAGCGCGGAGAACCCGAGAACGGCAAGGACCTGATTCAGCGCGAGGGGAGGTATGAAGAGGCCATAGACGCCTAATAATGCAAATCCAGCTACGGTCGACGAAACCATGGCAAGCAGGCCTTTCGACGGGACGGAAGACCAGAAATGTCTTCTTTCTCTTACGACAAGCACCCTGAACTGGCTGTTGAATATGAGATTCAGCATTACAAGGGTGCCCAGTGCCGCCCATCTCAAATGGAAATATTTAATGCCCGCAAAGATCATGATCGTGTCTTCCGCAATCAAGAGCAAACCTGGGATCAGCGACGCCAGAATAATATTGCCCACATTCCATTTATTCGGATTGATTGTTTGTTTTACATTGTCGGTAGCCAATGACATTGTAACGAAATCATTTGCAAAAACGAGCAGAGCCCATGCCCAGGAGCGAAAGCACAATTTTATGCAACCAGAAAAAACCCAAGGTCAATAAACCGACAAATTCTATCACCTTCGTAACTTTATTTATGACCCACGTCAGCATTCGCTGATACGTCTTGCGGCTTATGCTGACCACATCGATTATCACGCCTAAGCAATAGACTCTTTTTTCCCTCGGTTATTTCGTTATACCCAAATATTTCCAGCCGTCTCCCGGCCTCGGAACCGGCTAGCCCGTCAGCCGATGCCTTCAGAAGATTGAAAATTTTTTCCAGAGGGATTTTTTTGTACTCGGATGTGCTTCTGGTCCCCGAATCCATAGCAGCTCCCTTTTATATTTTTTCAGCTTCCGTCGAAGACGAAATCTTAAGGTGCTGTTTTATTTTAATTTTACACCCTGTTGTAACGCTTTCAAGGTCAAGATAGAATTGTTACAGGAGAGCCACTTTCTAAGCCCAAGCCAGTTTGGAAATCCCCAACTCTATACTAAGGAGAAAGCACATGAAAAGGGGTTTGTTTATAAATGTTCTCTTTATTCCGGCCATTCTTTTTGCTCTAGCATTTCAGTCCGGGTGTAAAAAAACGGAGGTTGCCACTACCCGGGTAGTAGGCTTTCCAAAATCATTTGCCGATCTCGCGCAGAAAGTCAGCCCTTCCGTCGTGAACATAAGCACAGAGACAACGGTTGTGGTCCCCGGATATCCCTTCTATTTCTTCTTTGGGCCCCATGGAGAGAAGCAGGAGCGGAATTTCCTGAAAAGATTCTTTGGCAATGTGCCAAACATGAAGTTAAGGCAGCAGGCCCTAGGTTCCGGCATTATCATTGAAAAAGACGGTTACATAGTCACCAATAACCACGTAATTTCAGGTGCGCAAAAAATAAAAGTGATACTTCCGGACGGGAGGACTTT
Organism: Deltaproteobacteria bacterium; assembly: GCA_021787835.1. Classification (GTDB taxonomy): domain Bacteria; phylum Desulfobacterota; class Dissulfuribacteria; order Dissulfuribacterales; family Sh68; genus JAJYLJ01. The sequence goes on from JAJYLJ010000105.1 coordinate 2,899, forward strand.
TAAAGGCCGTGTGATCGGGGCGGACCCGAAAACCGACCTTGCCCTTGTAAAGATTAACGCCTCCAACTTGCCTGTTCTGCAATTTGGCGACTCTGACCAGATAAGACCTGGCGACTGGGTAGTTGCTGTCGGAAACCCCTTCGGGCTGGAGCATACTGTGACGCAGGGAATAATAAGCGCTACGGGAAGATCAATTGGCGCCGGGCCGTATGAAAGTTTTCTCCAGACCGACGCGCCAATCAACCCCGGTAACAGCGGCGGCCCTCTGGTAAACATGCTCGGGACAGTCATCGGCATCAACACGGCTATAATCAAATCGGGTCAGGGGATTGGCTTTGCGATACCAAGCAACACGGCAAAAGATATTATTTCACAGCTGAAGGCGAACGGTAGAGTCATAAGGGGCTGGATAGGCGTGGCGGTGGAAAGCATTACCGCGGAGCTGGCAAAGGCATTCGGCCTCAAAGAAGCAAAAGGAGCCGTAGTTGCAGATCTAGTATCCGGCGGTCCCGCGGACAAGGGGGGAATAAAAAGGGGAGACATCATAGTTTCATTTGACGGAAAGCAAATAAGCACAGTCGATGACCTCGCCCGCATAGTCGCGGAAACGCCAATCGGCGAAACCGTAAGTGTGGAAGTAATAAGTAACGGGAAAGAAATAATCAGGCAAGTCAATGTTTCAGAAGAGAAATAACCTTATCTGCACATTTTTTAGCCATTCAGCTTTTTGAGAGCCTATGGTTAGAGAGGTGATTTCCAGATGGATTGAGCTTATCTCGCTGGTCTTCCTGACCGGAAATCCCTGTGCGTCACGCCCTGCTCATAAAGCAGATGGCGAGGACATCATCTGGGCTAACGGCCTCTGAAGAAAGATGAGCGGCCGCCGAACCCTGTACTTAAAGCTAGGAGAGCAGAAATGTGCAAAAATCGATCGTTCCACCTGTCAATTTCTCTGATAGAATTGTTTTAATGAGTACGCTTCTGTTTACGGCCCTGATTTGGCTTGGATCTTTGGCGGCGGGTTTTTTCGGTGCGCTCACGGGGCTTGGCGGCGGTGTCGTGATCGTGCCCTTGCTGGCCATTGGATTTGGCGTGAATATACGGTACGCGATCGGCGCATCGCTTTTATCTGTGATTGCCACATCTTCGGGCGCGGCCTCCGCCTATGTAAAGGAGGGCTACAGCAATATCCGTATTGGGATGTTTCTTGAGGTAGCCACTACACTGGGAGCCCTCGTCGGGGCTTTCCTGGCGCAAAAGATACCTACTTCCACTATCTCTATCATATTCGGAGTGCTGCTTATCTATTCTGCCTTAATTTCCATAAAACCTCCGCGCCCTTCCACTTCCGACGCAAACCGGGACAGGATAGCTACTTATTTAAAGATGAATTCAAGCTTTCCAACCGCGGAGGGCCGCAAGGAATATTTCGTGCATCATGTGCCTGCCGGGTTTGCCATGATGTTTGGCGCGGGGACCGTTTCCGGCCTCCTGGGGATAGGGGCTGGAGTGGTGAAGGTGGTGGCGATGGACAAACTGATGCGCGTCCCCTTCAAGGTTTCTACGACCACAAGCAATTTCATGATAGGCGTGACGGCAGCGGCAAGCGCCGGGGTCTATCTGAACCGGGGCTTCATAGACCCTGGCCTGTCGATGCCCGTAGTGCTGGGGGTGCTTGCCGGGGCGTACCTTGGCTCCAAGGCTCTCATTAAGGCACGCACTTCGGTCTTGCGCCATATATTCAGCCTTGTAATTTTCATTTTGGCAATCGAGATGATATACAAGGGGGCCACGGGAAAGCTCTGATGTCCGGGAAAATATGGTCGGATAAGGAGATAAGCGTGATAATCGGTTATCTGCTTCGGACAGGCGTCCTGATAGCGGCAGCCACGGTCTTTGCTGGCGGAATAGTCTACCTGACACATTTTGGAGACATCGCCCCAAATTATAAATTTTTCCGGGGCGAACCGGCGGACTTGCGCAGTGTGGGCGAGGTTGTGCGCGACACCATCACATTCAATGGCAAAAGTCTTATCCAGCTTGGCCTTTTACTGCTGATAGCCACACCTGTTGCGCGAGTGGCATTCAGCATTCTGGCTTTCGCCGTCCAGCGGGACAGGCTCTATATTCTGGTGACTGTGTTTGTTCTTGCCGTGCTCGTTTTTAGCTTGGCAGGCGGCATTTGAAAATTCCTTTTGCCAGAATTCAGGAACATGTATATGTTTATACCATTCAAAAATCAATGAAAAAATGAGTTTATAAAGATATGAAAGAAAAGATAATCCATTTCCTTTACAAACTCATCAGTTTTTTCATCGAGACATTTCCCCATGCCGGGTCCGGCATCATTGATGCCTTGATCTTCACTTTAGGTGGGAATCCCGTACCTGGCAACATAATCCGCATAATAAACCGGAACCGTTTAAGGCAAATTGGAAGCCTTAATATATTGCCCGGCTGCTGAGGCGGGCATTTCGTAAGTGGCCTTATCGATTGCTATCATTCAGACCTCCAGAGATAAAAGTTCCTTCGTTTCTTTCCTGAATCTCAACATGCAAAGCTCCGTATCCAGCGATTTGTCAAAATTGCTCCATACCGCATCCTGTGGGAAATCTCTAAGGAAACAGTAAAAATGGTTCATCTTGGCGTCCGTGTTTTCAATGAAGTGAAGCGCGAGCGCCTCCGGTGTTTTCGGTCTTACCGGGCTTCCGAATTCAAGGCTTCCGTGATGGGACAAAATCATGTGTTTAATCAGAAGGCCAAGGTCAATCGGAAACTCCTTTATGAGGTCAATCTTTTCCTCCGCCATGGCAAAGCCAAGCGATATATGGCCCAAAAGCTTGCCTTCAGTCGTGTATCCTCCTGCCGCCCCGGAGGATATCTCCTTAATCTTGCCCATGTCGTGCAAAAATGAGCCGGTAAGCAGGAGGTCCTTGTCGAGGAGGGCCGGATATTTGCCGGAAATATACAGGGCGTGAGACATCGTGTTCGTGGTGTGCTCAAGAAGGCCGCCCGCATAATTGTGATGTATGCTGAGGCCAGCCGGCGATATTTTGAGCTTGTCGATAATCAGCTGATCGGCCAGAAAAGCCCGGACCAGCGCCAGGCAATTCCGGTCCTCAATGAATTCCACATGTCCGAGAAGCCTTTCCATCCAAAGGTCAATACCGCCGGGCACTGTATCGACAAAATCCTTTACGTCGATTTCGTCGCCCTCGGCAGGCCTCACGCGCTCGATTGCCAGTATCAGGTTGCCGTTATGCATTTTGGCCATCCCGCGCACATGTATGTCAATAGGCATTGAATTTTGACCCACTATCGGCGTCCAATTTTGACCCACCCCAGACGGTCAGTTTTTAGTGTTTCTTGTTTTGATCCTCCAGCTTTCGTTGCCGGTCTCGATTATTTCGCAGT
>JAJYLJ010000010.1:0-21749 GCA_021787835.1 Deltaproteobacteria bacterium
TCAGAAAAATAATAGGGGGAAAATGCGTCGAAAATATTTTTTTTAGTAGCAATTTGCGCCCATTATTTTTTTATGACTCAATCGTTATGTAAATAAAAGATTGAGGATCATTATGCGTCCATTAAATCAATTCTGATTTTTTGTCTTTTTTCATTTTTTTAATTAAAACAATAAGTTATATTATTTAATTAATAATAATCAATTAATTTAAATCTAACTATCCTAGATATTTAGATTTAAATTATTCTTGACAATTATAATTTATAATATATTATTTTAAATAACAGGAGATCTAAAAATATATAAAAAGAGGAGGTGAATTAAATAAAATTCAAGAAGGTCTCCACGGATATAATAAATTTGCCCTGGCCGCTACCGGGATAGATTTAAGGAGGCATGCTATGAAAGGTTTGGTTTTCCTCGTTCTTTGGATAAGTTGTGCAGCAGTTCATACCTATTATGATCTTAAGATTCGACCTATAGTTCATGAAAAGATGAAACGATGGGGGGAGACCTATAAATAGGTTGTTCAACTGGATTTCAAATTTTGATTAAGGAGTGTTGTCTTATGTCTGATTTAAAAGCCGCCGTATTAGATAAGACGTTGGTTACTACTTCATCGAAAGCCTATAATGCCGCTATAGCGATTTTTGGTCTTCTTGCCGCAATAGGCGTTGCGATGGGAATTGATGCAATGATAGTAGGTCACAATAGTGTCTATGGCACGACAAGAGAAGTGCCATGGGGGATATTGATATCCACGTATGTCTTTTTTGTTGTTACTTCTACCGGCTTATGTCTTGTATCCTCTATAGGTCACGTTTTCGGCATGGAAAGTTTTATGCCGATAGCCAAACGCTCGGTTTTTCTGGCAATTGCAACCATTGTAAGCGGTTTTTTGGTTATAGCCTTTGAGATAGAGAATCCTTGGCGCATGGCTATTTATAATGTCATTTCTCCAAATCTTACCTCTAATATATGGTGGATGGGGACACTTTATGGCGCATATCTCTTTTTTATGCTCATTGAGTTTGCACTTTTGCAGGTTGGCAGGTTCAAACAAGCCTCCATGGTTGGTTTATTGGGCGTCATCTCCGGTGTGGCTGCACATAGCAATCTTGGAGCAGTATTTGGGCTTTTGGCTGCTCGCGAATTCTGGCACGGGCCTCTTATGCCGATATATTTTATCGCATCAGCGATGATGTCTGGATGCGCCGCGATATTATTCTTTACATGGCTCGCTTACAAGACAAATGGCTGGAAGATGAGCCAGGCAATGGAACGCTCTCTTGTGGCCACGGGCAAACTTGGCGCGCTTTTGATGGCGATTATCATGTTTTTTACCTCTTGGAAGATTCTTACCGGCATAGCAGGTAAACCACCAGGAGAATATGAGGCTATGCAGGCCATTCTTTCAGGCCATTATTCCCTTAATTTCTGGGGTGGAGAGGTCATGCTCGGCATGGTCCTGCCATTTTTGATAATCATGTCTGTGCGTGCAAAAAATATTAAGGCGATGTTTATTGCAGGCGCGCTCTGTCTCATAGGGATCTTTTATATGCGTTACGATCTCGTGATCGTAGGGCAGATTGTTCCATGGTTTGAAGGGATGAGCATTGCGGACGCCCCGCGTTATTTCACCTATACCCCAAGTTTTTATGAGATCATGATAACCCTTGGCGGATTTAGTTTCTGCGCGATGGCTTTTTTGATGGGAGAGAAATTGTTTAGCGGACATCTGTCTGAGGAACATCATGGATAGTCCGATTTGCCTCTGAGTCGCAGTAATCTATTAATAGATAATAAGTTTGGTAAAACTAGGTATGAGAGATGAATTTTCTCATACCTAGTTTTGTTGTATTAAGACGCTCCACATAATTCCTTTAAGTTGGTTAATATGATGTCTTCAAGTCTATTCAATCGATTAAGAGAATAATTTTGCTCAAATATAGATAGCCCAAATACAGTTTGGTCTATAGCTTTTGTCTGCGCCGCCAAGATTAATTTTTGGTTATATTTATATATTGATGCTTCCTCGGCATAGGTATGACATCCAAATAAAGATTTTTGTCCTAAGATATGTCTCTGTTTAAATATATCCTTTAAGATATTTTCTGCGCATATCCATATTTCATCTTTATTGCCAAAGAGCTCAATTTTATTGTCTGTAAAATCAAATAATAATTTTGCCTGACTATCTATTTTATTGCCATATATACAACGTCCCTCATAATTCCATATAATCCATTCAATAAGTTTAATTATTAAGAAAAGCATTGTTAATTTAATTTCTTTTGTTGGATATATATTTGATGAATTTAATGATATGTTTGTTAATTGATTTATTGTGTTTGTAATATCACTTGGTATATGTTCCTTTAGATTATTTTCATCTTTAATATTCTTAAAAGAATGTATCCCCTCTTCTCTTGCTATTCTTGTTATTATAGTTGTCAATAGTTTTTGACCAAACTTTTGCCATTTATCTGTATTGTCAGATATTAAATTCAGTATTTTTATCAGTGTTTCTTTAAACTCAATATCATTTTTATGATTAATATTTGATATTTTAGCTGTAAGTATAATTATTTCCATAATTGTATAGACAGTAAATTATGTTTTGACATTTGTCCATCCCATTGGGACGCAAAGCACTGGACAAGGCAATAATCTTGCTACTTTTTCTACAGTACTGCCAAAAAATATTTCATCTATCTGCCCCATCCCCAAACTTCCATATCCACCCATAAGTATTATATCTACCTGCAATTCTCTTGCTTTTATAGCTATTTCTTGAAATGGCCTGCCATAACATACAATAGTATTTTTAATTAGTTCTTTACTAGCATTTTGTTTGATAAATTGTCTCATATTCTGTTTTGCCTGGTTAATTAATCGCTCTTTTATTTTTTCTATTGGTTCTTTTAAATAATTAGCTATATATTTTGTTGACTTTGCATCTACAACATGAATTAAAATTAGTTCAGCTTGCCATTTCTTGGTTAGTTCTTTAGCATAATTGAGACCTATTAATGCGCAATCTGAAAAATCAACAGGAATTAAAATCATAGATATATCCATGATGATTATCTCTCCTGAGAGGGCTAAGTCTTTATTTTTTTATGCCTTTTTTCTGTTTTGGGCATCTTAGGCGGCACTTCTGATTTTGTAATTAAATCATTTAATCTTTTTTGAATGTTAGTTATTTTTTCAGATAGATATTGTAATTGCTCAATATCCAATGCATGCACTAAATCTCGCCATGCCAAAACTATTTCATAGTATTCATCTGTAGCTTTGATATTATTTTTTTTATATCTAGCATCTAGTTGATTTATGCTAATTTTGATTTTATCAAGCTGAGCCTTGGCTTGGCTGATTTTTTCTTCTCTTGTTTTCTGCGCTTCATTTTTGGCCTCCTCAGCTTTTTTGCTAGCTTTTTCAGCAAGATAAATTGCTTTATAGTATTCACCAGTAGAGGCGTAATGATTCGCCTGTGACAACATGATCTGAGATTCTGATAGTGTTTTTGGCGCGTATTCTGCGGCATTTTCTAGTACAGTTGCATCCTTTAGCGCGTTTTCCGCCTTTAGTCTGGATGTTTGCCATGCCATCTGCTCCTTGCCGGGCGGGGTCTTGTTCCATAGATATTCCAGTTTTGTATGGATATTCTGCTCAATTTCTTGGAAGGATGGAAAAGAAAATGCCGATGTAAGGCACATACACAGGATGATGCCTGTAAGAACGCTAAATTTTTTGATATAAAAAAGGGTTTTATGGAGCACTATTCGGCCGGTAATTTATCTGTAATGTGACCTTTTATCCAGTTGCCGTCCAGCCATTCAATCGGATTTACAAAGACCCCATTAACAAGCATGCTGTAGTGTAGATGGTCCCCGCCAGCCAGGCCGGTGGAATCCGTAAGACCAATGATTGTCCCGCGCTTTACCGTGTCTCCGGCATTGACCTTAAATTCCTCAAGATGTGCATAAAGGCTCGCAAGGCCAAGCCCGTGGTCGATGATTATGGTGTTTCCGTATATGCCGATGTAGCCAGTAAAAATTACCTTTCCAGAATTAGCCGCCGGAACAGGGAAGTGGGCTAGGGCCGCTATATCTATGCCCATATGGTTTGCCTGGGATATCTCCTTTCCATTATAGAAATAGTGGCGCTCATCCGCGAAGCCAGCCCTTGCCGCCCCCTTGAGCGCCATAAAAGGTCCCTGCCACATGATTTCCGGAGAAGTGTTTAGGCTGCATATCTTTCTTATTTCCTCTTCGTTTTCCCTCCGCAGTTTACTGTTAATCTGCAAAAATATTTCGACCGGGGTTTTCCCTGTCAATTCTGGATATCTGGATGTAAACTCAGGTAATTTTTGGTCGAGGAAGCCGTCGGTTATCTCGATCCGGTCTACATTGGGCCTCCTGTACAGAATTTTATATGGGAAACCGGCTCTTGCGATATTCCCCGCCATATCTGTGGCCTCTATATATAATTTGGGCCGTACCGCATCAAACGGGATGGCTATCAGCGCAATGAATTCGTTCGATCCATGGGTGCGCGGGTAGCCTGGGAAGAACAGGTTGTTTACCCATACCCCTGTGCGCGATACCTCTTTGTTTGTCTTGTATGAAATAAGTCCGGACCCGCCCGTTATCATATCATTGATTGAGCTTAAAACGGTTATCGCTGGCGGTATGGTGTCTATTGTGACTTCAGATTGCCATATCTTTTCGTCACCCTTAAAGTCATCTCTCCAAGAGGCGTCCCTTGTCGTTATCCTAAAAATGGCCTTGCCTTGTGAGAGTCCAAGGCTGAGCGGATCTACACGCCAGGACAGCATTTGGTTTTTTATGCCGGTGCCTCTCCACCAGCTCTTGGACGGAAAGACCTTACCCCCAAGGGCGACGGTTTTCCGGCCCTGAATAAGGCAGGCATCTATCTGTCTTATGCCTGCGCCCTTGTCGATGAAATGAAACGTAATATTGTTTTGTTTGCCCATGACCGTTGGGACTGTTACGGGCTTGATTTCAAGGGGCGGTCCTCCTAGCATCTTGACCGAGATAAGACTTCCTGCCAAAAGTATAATAGCTAGGCTTACACAAAAAAAATATATAATAAATTTAGCCACTTAATGCCTCATGTCATAATTTGGCCGCTTTGCCGTTAAAATTGTTCATGGCGGCATCAATACCATTTTGAATAAAACATATAACCCCTTCAAGGGCTAGCGCCAGCACATTTTGCAAACAAGACATTTCATTGTCTGTAAAAGACGATAACACATGGCGGTCTATCGGAATAATTGATGGCGGGCGTCCTATGCCTATCTTCAGCCTTGGAAAGTCGCTTGTCCCGGTAGAGTCTATTATTGATCTTATGCCATTGTGTCCGCCCGCCCCCCCATTTTTTACAAATTTGAATAAACCTAACTGTATATCAATATCATCGTGTATGACCATAAGATTTGCAAGCGGTATGTTATAATAATTTAATGCCTTGGCTACAGCCTCTCCGCTTCTATTCATATATGTAAGGGGTTTTATGAGGATAACCGGACTTCCGGCGATTATGCCGGAACCGATTTCGTGTGGCGGCACCTTGTTGTTCTGTTTTAATGATATATTAAAATTGGCTGCCAAGACATCTATGGCCATAAAGCCTATGTTGTGGCGGGTCAAGACATACTGTGCCCCTGGGTTCCCCAGGCCGGCTATCATTATTCTGGACATGGCGATCGCATGTAAAAGCCTCTGCCTTGGTAACCTCATGAAAGACCAAGACAGAGGGAAGCGGCGGGCGGCGGCTTAAGTCTCGCTGGCTTCTTGTTCGGCCCCCTCTTTCTCTTGGGCTTCAGCCTGTTTCTCCTCGGTACCGGCGCCGACAATGGTGATCAGTGTTGTCTTGGGGTCTTCAATGATCTTTACGCCCTGTGGAGCGACAAGATCCGAGGCGTGTATGGCCTCGCCAAGCCCAAGCTTCGAGACATCCACCTGTATCTCTTTCGGGATCGACATAGGCAGACATGAAACCCTCACCGTACGTTTGATAACCTCCAGAATGCCCTTGTCTATCTCGACGCCCTTGGCCTTCCCCATTACCGCTATCGGTACATCCACTCGCACCTCTTCATCCATATAGACTTCATAGAAATCTATATGGCGTATATGTTCATTTACCGGGTGGACTTGCAGTTCTTTGACAAGGGCCAGCCTGCTTGCGCCCTCTGTATCATCATTGAAATTTAGCGCGAATAATATCTGCTCTCCCCTGGATGTATTGATGATTTTATTGAATCCGTGCGCCTCTACGGATAAGGCCACGGGCTCATGCTTGGGTCCGTATAATACGCTTGGGAGCCTTCCCGCGCCGCGTAGTTTGCGCGCCGCGCCCTTGCCTGTTTCCGTTCGAATTGCTGCATCCAAAGTCACTTGTTTCATCTTAAACTCCTTTTAGCTGCTTTTAGCTATACGAAAAGTAAACTTACCGAATCATCATTATGTATTCGTCTTATCGCCTCACCAAGGAGGCTTGATACTGAAAGAACCTTTATTTTGTCTATTTTTTTGGCGTGTTCGCCTAACGGTATTGTGTTTGTCACCACCAGAGATTCGAGTACGGATTGCTCTATGCGTTCTATGGCTGGCCCTGACAGCACCGGATGTGTTGTGCAGCCATGTATGCACTTGGCCCCATGCGCTACCAGTGCCTCCGCAGCCTTACAGAGAGTCCCTGCCGTATCGACCATATCATCCAATATTACCGCGGTCTTTCCTTTTATGTCACCGATTATATTCATAACGGTCGCTTCATTTGGCCGTTCTCTGCGCTTGTCTATAATTGCAAGACTGGCGCCGAGTCTTTTGGCGAACGCCCTGGTCCTTTCAACTCCACCTGCATCGGGCGAGACCATTACTACCTGACCTTGAATATTTTCCTTTAGATAGCTTAAAAGTATAGGCGCTGCAAAGAGATGATCCACAGGGATGTTGAAAAAACCCTGTATCTGCCCTGCATGGAGGTCCATGGCCAAGACCCTCCTTGCACCGGCGGCAGTTATGATGTCGGCGACCAGTTTGGCGGATATGGGCACCCTTGGGGCCGCCTTTCTATCTTGTCTTGCGTAGCCGTAGTAAGGAAGCACCGCAGTGATCCTTCTGGAAGAGGCCCTTCTCAGGGCGTCTATCATGATAAGCAGTTCCATGAGATTGTTGTTGACAGGAGGGCATGTTGACTGGATCACGAAGACATCCGCTCCCCTCACATTTTCGCCTATCTCCACAAATACCTCACCATCACTGAATGTCTTGATGGTGGCTCTGCCCATAGGCATGCCCAGATAGTCACATATTTCCCAAGCCAGAGCTGGATTGGAGTTGCCGCTGAATATCTTTATGTTATTGACAGGCATCTTATGAAAAATACTCCTATATAGATGAAAAATTGGCTGGGGCGGGAGGATTCGAACCTCCGAATACGGGTTCCAAAGACCCGTGTCTTACCGCTTGACGACACCCCAATCCGGCATGATTCATGTTGCATTTTTTCATATGTTTTTTAGACCTTCGACCAAATAGGCGCGTTGAACACCATTAAGACCAAGCCCTGTCTCGGCGTTTTCCGCCTTATGTCTTGAGCTGAAGACGCCAAAGACGGTGGAGCCGCTGCCGGACATCAAGGCGGTCTCCGCCCCCAGGGCCATGAGCCGGTTTTTTATATCTCCTATCTGGGGGTATTGAGGTATTACGGCCCGTTCAAGGTCATTAATCCATAGCCTGGTATTCAAGAACTGGCTGGCGTCAAAAATAGTGTCATGAAGCTTGCTTGTCAACTCAAAACGCTCATAGACCCATTTTGTGCTTATACTGAAGCCAGGCCAGACCAAGACATAATGATGGCAAGGGGTGTCAATCGCCTCGAGATTTGTGCCGGTTTCCCTCCCTACGGCCGTATTGGAGCCGGAAATGAAAAATGGCACGTCGGCGCCAAGCCTGCAGGCGATGTCGTGAAGTTCGTTATGACACAAGATACGATTGTGTAGAATATTCAAGCCCTTTAATACGGCCGCCGCGTCGCTGCTTCCTCCGCCAAGGCCAGCGCCAACAGGGATGGATTTTTCAAGTTTTATGTTGATCACGCATTCAATGCCCGTGCGATCCAAAAATGATTTCGCAGCCTTGAACGCAAGGTTGTCTTCCCCGGCGGGCAGGTCGCTGTCAGGACATATAAGATTTATTTCACGCGCGCCTTTTGAAAGGCTAAGTAATATCCTGTCCCACAGACCGATTTTTTGAAAAATTGTCAAGATGTTGTGGTGGCCATCGCCTCTTCGTCCAATTACATGGAGAAACAGGTTTATTTTTGCTGGCGTTTTTAGATTGAGTCTGTCCATGTTTTTTATTACGACGAGGCCTTGACAAACCTCAATCGCAGATCAAACAGAATGGTTTCTAGAAGTCTTTTTTCATCATCATTTAGATTGTTTACTGTCTTTTCACGTAACATGCCCAGTGTGTCGATAGTGTGTTTTGCCAGGATGAGGTCTTTCTTTTTTTCACCGGTGGCAGGGTCGGCGACATCGCCTAGATGTAATAGCGCGGATGTATTGAGGGAAAGGATAAATGTGGAGAATTCAACGGTTGGAAACGGTATGGGTTTGGCCTGTGATTTGGTCCCATCGTTTTTGGCCTCATTTGCAATCTTGTCCTCTTCTTGCCTTGTCTTATCTGTTTTATCTTGAACCATCGCCACCTCCTTGAATATCGGCGCTTAAGCAGAGCGTAAAGATTTTTTGGGGATATTAAATTAAATGATATTATTATATTAAATTATTATATATAACTGTAAATATCATAAGTTTTAAGTCCATTGACCCTTGGTTTATCAAATTTTATTCACTTTCTTCATGTTGTAATTATACACAAAGGAGACGGCCGTGAAATTCTTTATAATTGGCGGGACGGGCTTTGTGGGTATGGCCCTGATAAATTATTTGCTGGGCGAAGGCCATGAGGTTACTCTGCTTGCAAGGGGACCGGTTAAAAACGAAAACCTGCCGAAAGATACGGCAATTGTCTATGGCAATCCCCTTGAGCGAGGTGCGTGGCAAGAGGTTGCTGTCCTGAAGGACGTGATAATAAATCTGGCTGGTCAGCCCATAATGACCAGGTGGACCAGGGAGGCCAGGTCCAATATAATGGAGAGCAGGGTCCGTTCTACCAGGATGGCGGTAGAGGCCATGGCGCAGGGTGCTGCTAATTTAACGCTTATAAACGCAAACGCGGTTGGTTATTATGGCGGCAGCGGGCTGGACAGGATATTTACTGAAGAGTCCTCGCCTGGTGAGGATTTTCTTGCAAAGGTGTGTATCAAATGGCAGGAAGAGGCCGAAGCCGCGCTCGAAAAGGGCGCCAGGGTTGTAATTGCGCGTTTTGGCGCCGTGCTGGGTGTCGGAGGCGGTATTCTGGGGCAGATGATCCCGGTTTTTAAGCTCGGAATCGGCGGGCGCCTTGGAGGCGGCAACCAATGGTTTTCCTGGCTTCATATCCACGACCTTTGCAGGGCCGTTCTTTTTGCCGCACAGAACAAAGATATATCCGGCGTGGTAAACATGACCTCGCCAAACCCCGTCACCAATAAAGAGTTTACAAAAATCCTTGCGGATATTCTGGGTAGGCCGGCCATACTGCCTGTGCCTGGCTTTGTGTTGCGTCTTGCAATCGGCGGCGCCGCCGATTTGGCCCTCAAGGGCCAGCGGGTCATTCCGGCAGTGCTTGAGAAGGCTGGTTTCGGTTTTGATTTCCCGACGGTTGATCGTGCCCTGTCGGATATCCTGGATAAGTGGACTTTTGAGTGAAAGCGGCGATCAAACGGTCATCTGTCTGAGATTCAAATTTGACATTACGCTGTGATCACGATGCGCCCCCATTCATTCTTTAAGTCTCGCCGCAGATTTTCTTTTTCCATTGCAGCGGCCATGATCTGCGCTGGCCGAAAGTGGCGGTTCGTAACGGCCATTTCATTTGTGCGGGATGTCTGGGCAATCCCGCGCCATGATTGGTAGCCGTGTGAGTGGGAGGAAGGCGAGTTTATGGGGCATGTTCCAAGCGGCGCCCGCTATAATTTTGTATAGATTTTGTGAGAAGAATTGTGCGCCCGGCATCCCCCCCCAGGCTCCGCCTATCTCATGGAATTATGCAGGTGTTTTTCTTAAGAAAAGCGAAAAAGCTGCGATGCAGCGGGGACATGAGGCTGCCCTTGCGCGCTTTGGTCTTGCGCATGGCGCGGCCTCTGGCGCTACCTAGGCCCAGACGGCAGCCCATATCATTAGTTTTGCCCGTCTTAAGCTCACTTTTGGGATATTATCTTAATCGGTTGGCCTTTTCGGTGTTGGATATGATAGTATTTGTTGCTGGCGAGAGGTTTTCTGCTTCAAATTTTGTGGCGTTATGGTCAAGGCTTGGCGCAGTTATCCTTTTGGATGAGACGATAGTATCATCATCCTGTCTCTACTTGATTTTGCGGCGCTTTTTTAATATCAAGAGGGGCGTTTTTATAATTAGGAATCCGGCTTAGGCATTTCAATCCGGCCTTTCTAGTCTTTTGAAAAGATGGCCTCTGCAAATTCTGTGGGATCAAAGGGCCTAAGGTCCTCCATCCTTTCGCCTATGCCTATGAAGCGTATGGGTATCTGCATCTGATGCGCGATGCTCACGACGATTCCGCCCTTAGCCGTGCCGTCAAGTTTTGTAAGGACTATGCCTGTAATCCCGGTGGCTTCCTTGAATAGTTTCGCTTGCGAGATGGCGTTTTGTCCTGTTGTGGCATCCAGGACCAGGATGATTTCATGTGGCGCATCCGGAATCTTTTTTGCTATGACCCTTTTTATTTTTTTCAATTCTTCCATGAGGTTGACTTTGGTGTGAAGCCTCCCAGCCGTGTCTATAATAATGACGTCTGATTCCCTTTTGAGTCCGGCTTCGACGGCGTCATAGGCTACTGCCGACGGATCCGACCCGGAAAGGTGCTTTATTACCGGAATGCCTGTTTTTTTGCCCCATGCCTCAAGCTGTTCGATGGCGGCGGCCCTGAACGTGTCGCCCGCCGCAAGCAAGACCTTCTTCCCTTCCCGGTCCAGCCTGTGGGCGAGTTTGGCGATCGTGGTGGTCTTGCCCACGCCATTGACCCCTACCACCAGAATCACAAAGGGTCTTGGCTGCCACTTTATGGGATGGGCGGGTACCTCAAGGAGCTCCATGATGCGCGTTCTTATACGGTCTCTAAGTACCTCCGGGTCGCTGAGTTCGCGTCTCTTGACCTCGTCCCTGATCTTGTCGAAGATCTCCTGGACCGTGGCAATTCCCAAATCAGCCGTCACGAGGACCTCTTCCAGTTCATCCAGGAGTTCGGGATTTATCTCCTTTTTGCCTAGTATGAGCTGGTCCACCTGCCGTATGAAGCCCTTGCGGGTCTTGCTCATACGTTCCTTGAGTCTGTTGAACAGATTCATGCCTGCTGAGGCGTTTTCCGTCGGCGTCCTGTCTGCCTCGGCCTCTGTTTGCCGGGCCGCCGGCTCGTCAACCATCGGGGCTTCCGGAGAATCTTCCGGTGTCTCGGTATGGTTTGGCTCAGCAGCCTCGGAGGGATTGTCCCAATTTTTTATCTTTTGTATCCATTTTTTTATCATGATAAAATTAATGCCTTTATTCAGAATCCAAGGTGCTTCCCTTGATGTTTTATTTTAACTATATTAGATTGTTAAGAAAAATGTTTGCCAAGATGGAATAAAATCTGATATTAACGTAACTATAAAATATAGCAACCTGTCAGGGACAAAAATCCGATTGGTAACTGATTGATGCCGCAGGTTTTTCTATAAACACCAGGAGAGAAGAGGGGTTAAGTGAACAAGTCAGAACTTATAGATGAATTGAGCCGGGAGGCGGGATTGAGCTATGGCGTCGCAGAATTTGTTGTAAATGAGGTATTTATGGCAATGGCCGACACGCTTACAGGCGGCGATGGGGTGGAGATACGCGGTTTTGGCAGCTTTGTGGTTAGGGAATACAGGCCTTATACGGGCAGAAATCCCAGGAGCGGTGAGAAGATACCGGTCGGGCCGAAAAAATTACCGTTTTTCAAGGTAGGCAAGGAATTGCGTGAAAGGGTGATGAATAATAAGGGTAATAAGGGGGGGGGATGACGGTTCAGGCGGTTAGGTCTTAAACACCACTGAGTCCTCTTCGGGCGACCTCACCTCTATGCGGCCTATGGCAAAGGCCTTTTCGCCTGCAGCCTCGCTTTGAAAGATGATATCCTTGGCCTCTGACTCAGGCACTATCAGGATCATGCCTATCCCATAATTAAAGATATTGAGCATTTCCTCTTTTGCCAGTCTCCCTTTTTCTTCGAGAAAAGTGAATATGGGGTGGACTGGCCAGCTCCCTATGGCTATCGACGCCTTGCAAGAGCCTGGAAGTATTCTCGGAATATTGTCCTGGAAGCCGCCGCCCGTAATATGCGCCATGCCGTTTATTTTGTATTGTTTAAGGATGTGGCTGATGGTGGCCGCGTATATTTTGGTGGGTGTAAGCAAGACCTCGCCCAGGGGCCTGCCGCCCAATTCGGGTATGTTGTCTGAAACTGAAAGCCTTTGGTCTTCAAGGCATATCTTTCTTGCCAGAGAAAAGCCGTTGCTGTGGAGCCCGCTCGAAGAAAAGCCTATTATGATATTGCCGACACTTATCTCTGAACCGTCTATGATTTTTTCCCTTTCGACAACGCCTACCGCAAAACCAGCCAAGTCGTATTCGTCGTCCGGGTAAAATCCAGGCATTTCGGCGGTTTCACCGCCGATCAGAGAGCAGCCGGCCTGCTTGCAGCCATCCGCTATTCCTTTTATCACCTCTGTCGCGACCTTGAGGTCGAGCTTGCCGGTGGCGAAATAGTCAAGGAAGAACAGGGGTTGCGCCCCGCATACTATCACATCGTTTACGCACATGGCGACAAGATCTATGCCCACGGTGCCGTGCATGCCCGACATGAAGGCGATCTTCAGCTTGGTGCCGACGCCGTCTGTTGATGAAACTAGAACAGGGTTTTGATATTTGGTCATATCCAGCGCAAAAAGTCCTGCAAAGCCGCCCAATTCAGTCAGTACCCCGCGTTTAAACGTGGACGACACCAAAGATTTTATGCCGGATATTAGTTCGTCGGCCTTTTCTATGTTTACGCCCGCCTGGGCATAGCGCGATGTTTTATTTTTCAAATTCCACCTCTTAATTTATAAGATTAAAGTAAATAAACGCTTTGACAGACCAAGTCAATCTTGATCCAAAGAGGTTAAGACCTTTGTCGGGTCGCTATGTCCGGCAAATACCAAATTGCGCTAATTTTTTACAGGCTGCCGGAAAAAATCCACCCGTTGCATTGTGCGCGCTGTCCGCCACCGCAGCGTGTGCGAGGCGTATCTGTATCTATTGGGTGCCGGTGTAAGGCCGTATTCCATATTCTCGGAATCCGTCTGCCAATATTTTCAAAGGCCTGCCGGACCCTGAAAATATGTGCTGAATCCTTGCCTTGGAGAATAAATCTTCCATGTCTTTCTGGAGTTTCCCTGTGGATGGTATAATATATCAATTTTGATGGATTCCGGAAATCAAAAGACCTTGAACGTAACGAGGCCGTATCCCTTGCTTTTAGGCACTGATCATAAGATATGTAAAAAAATTGAATGGGCGTGCGGCGTCATGGACGCCTTCGGCCCTGCGATTTTGGCGGATGCCGTGATAGACGGACTGCTTAAAGGCTATCAAGGGGCTATTAAAAATACCCTGGCGGAGATGTCGGTTGCCGGGGTTGCAGGCCAGTGTGCGGATTGCGCGGTAAATGACAATGGAAGCTGTTGCGGCAAGGGTATTGAAAACAGATTCGACCCTTCGCTGCTTCTCGTAAATCTGCTCATGGGCTGCAAGCTTCCGATGTCCAGGCTCGATCCTCATGGATGCCTGTTTCTCGGCGGAAATGGCTGCCTGATCGCCGCTCGTCATTTGATTTGTATAAATTATATCTGTAAAAGACTTAAGGAAAAAATTGATCCCAAGGCCTTAAGACACCTGGAAAAAAAGATTGGCGATGAGGCCGACGCAGGTTTTGCCTTGGAAGAGGCGTTAAAGAGATGGCTGAGAATGTATGCATTATAGATGACGAGAAATGGATGTCCAGGGCCGTCGGAATTGCCGCCGAGGCCCTTGCGCGCGGGGAGTTTCCTGTCGGCTGTGTCTTGGTCTCGGGAGGCCTGGTGGTTGGCGAGGGCATGAGGCGCAACAGCAAGGGGGATGGGCTTAATGAGCTTGATCACGCCGAAATCTTGGCACTCAAGGAATTGATGAAAGGCGGCGGGGCAGCTTCTGCCGACGCTTCCTTGACGGCGTATTCCACTCTTGAGCCGTGTCTTATGTGCCTCGGGGCCTTGATGTTAAACGGGGTGAAAAGGATCGTTTTTGCCTATGAAGATGTTATGGGGGGCGCATGCGGGCTGGATTTTTCACGTTATTTTTCCGCAATCCCGCATCCGGCCGCCGTGGACGGCCATGTCTTTTACAACGGTTATCTATATAAAAAGGGGGCCGTGGAGATAATCGGCGGCGTTAAACGATCTGAGAGCCTTTATCTTTTCAAGTCTTTTTTCGCAGATCCTCCAAATTCATACTGGAGGGCCAGCCTCCTTGCCGATTATACCCTGGCTGCTTAAAATCAAGGCATATGTATATAATGCGGCGCACGGTCGAGTTCAGGCCACATACCAGAAACGTATTTTTGCACATCCTTACGAAGTGCAATCTCAGATGCAACCATTGCTACATAAACCCTCAAGAGCATGGGACAGGTATCCTTGGAGGGGATGCAATAAAAAAATGGCTTGCCATCTTTGCATCCCAATCATCCGGCAGATCTTTAGGTGCCGGGGCGGATACTGTTTTTTGCAGTAAGGCCTGCGAAACGAATATCATATTCCTTGGCGGGGAGCCTACGCTCAATCCGGCCCTTCCGCTTGCCATAAAAGAGGCAAAAAATCTTGGCTATGGGTCGATCACGGTAGATACGAACGGTTTTTTGTTCAATAATATCCTTGAAATGGTGACGCCTGACGAGCTTAACTATTTAAGCTTCAGTCTCGATGGCTCGCGCCCTGAGGTAAACGACCCTATCCGTGGCGAGGGGGTGTTTGCAGCCTGCACGAATGGCATAAGGAGGGCGCTGGCTATGGGCTTTGGGGTAAGCGTCATATTTACGGCAAGCAGGATGAACATCCACGACCTTGAAAATATGCCCGGGCTGCTCGGCAGGCTCGGCGTGAGACGTTTTTTTATCCAGGTTATCGGGATCAGGGGCAGGCTGTCAGATGCGCGCAAGGATACGTCTTTTCTGCAGCTCGGCCGCGATGAATGGGAATCAGCCGTGCCCAGGATAGCCATGTCAGCCGCCAGAATGGGTATTCATGTTACGTATCCAAAGGTTTTTCTTGGGCTGGATGAGGAATTTTCATGTGCAGGGCTGGTGGCCCAGAACTATTTCGTATTTCCTAACGGGAGGGTCTATAGATGTCCTCTTTGCGAAGACTATCCCATGCACTCGCTTGAGATAAGAGACGGGGCATTGCTTGACAGACCGCCCATTACCGAAAGGGAGTTTTTTCAGCTTTCGATACCGGAAGGATGCGTGTTCAACAAGGTCCTTCACCCTGGCAATATATCATATGATGAGTCTGGTTCACCTATTTGCAGGGTAGCCTGCTGCATGCTCAAGGAGGAGGCCCTGCCAGAAGGCGGTCCAGATCGACACGTCTTGAGACAAGACCCTGCTCTAACATGATCTCGTATGTCTGCCGCCATGAGGGCACATCTATCTTGCCAAGGCCGGCCTCGTTGTCTTTTGGCAGCACCAATGCCCTTGTGGCGTTTAGTTGCCTTTTGATGACATCCAAGGGCGTGTCTCTGTCAAGGCGGTGGACGGCCTCTGCAACAGCCTGTTCATTTTTTTCTTCCATTGCCCCTTGCCAACCGTTTATTAGCGCCTTCGTGAAACGCCTCACCAGCCCGGGCCGCTTAGCATACAACCGCTCTGAAGTAATAAGAGAATTTGCAACGAAGTGTATGCCGAAGGCATCGGGGTCAAAAAAACAGGGCCTTAATCCGTTTTTGGCCATTTTTCTCGAGAGTATTATGCCCTCGACATTGCTGTAAACAGGCCAAAGGTTCACCTCGTTTTTCCAGAATGGACTGTAGTCGTAGTTGATCGCATAAAGATTGATCTCGTCCTTGGATATGCGGTAACGGTTCAGCAAGGCCGTGAATATGGCCTCGTCGTTACCTCCGTAGGTTATGCCCACTGTAAGGCCCTTGAGCCCTTGGGGAGTATCGATATGGAGGTTTGTGCCGTCGTATATCCACCCAAGCGGGTTTTTCCTGAATATTTGGGCGAGCACCACTATGTGTGCGCCTTTTTCGTAGGCCCTTATAATCTGGTCTGCGGATGCGATGGCAAACTGCACCCTGCCTAACTCCAGGTCTTTGATGGCATCGTGTTCAAGCCCTCCCTCCATCAGTTTTACGTCAAGCCCGTTTTTTCTGAATATCCCCGATGACCTCGCCCATATTTCACCTGCAACGCTTGCATTAAAAAGCCATTTGAGGCGGCATGTTACGTGTTCAATACCTTTTCCAGCAGTGCCTTTTTTGTCATTTCGGCTTTCCGTGCATCCTGCTAGACCAACCGCTGATAAAGATAAAATGAAAAGCAGGATGCCAGCTATTGCATAATGAAGGCGGCGAAGGCTGTCACTGGTTTTGCGTTCAGATCTCATTGTTGTTTGCGTCGCCTTGGAGTTTGTTTTTTATCAGTGCCCCGAACAGCTCTATAAAGGACAGATAGATGGATGAGCAGAGGCCGATTAAGAACAGGGCCAGAAGGATGCTTGCAAGATTGTCCTGATACAGGGCCTTTCTTATAACATAGCCTATCCCATGGGTTGCGGCCAAGAATTCTGCGACTATGGTGCCTACCATGGCCATGGTGCCGCTCCCCACAAGGACTGTGATGAGTTTTTCAATATTTTCAAAGACCCGGATCCCTATTCTTAGGCGCCAGTTCATCATGCCCGTCTCGTTAAAGAAGTGTTCTATGTCGTCCACCGGCTGGGAAAAGATGCCGATCAGGCTGAGGAGCAACGGGAAGTAACAGATAAGTGCTGCAATTATTAGCCTTGATGCAAGGCCGTCGCCCAGGAAGAGAAATATTATCGGGCTTACCGCGACAATGGGGTATGCCTGAAGGTTGTATGCGGCCGTCCTGGTGATCGCTCCTATCGTTGAACGCATACTGCCGAGAAGACCGACGACGCAGGCAAGGGCGATCGCAAGCGCGTGTCCTTGGATTGCAACCACGAGTGTATTAAGCGAGGCGAGGAGATAATCAAGCCCGTCCTGCCTCAAGGTTTTGAGCAGTTCATGTGGCGGAGGTATAAGATAGTCGGAAAGGCCGAGACTGTACTTTGTGGCCCAGAGAAGCCCGATTCCCGCTATATAAATTATGAGGAATTGAATCAGACGCTTCAGCGGTTTCATGGCATGGTCCCTTCCATGCTCGCGGTCCTCAATATCTCATAGACCTTTCCTTGCACGGTCCTGTCATCTATCACATAGCCTTCATGCTGATCGAGGCCGGTTACTTCATGGATCAAGGCCGTCGCGCCATCCGATGCCTGGGGCAGTATGTAAACAGTCTTTGAAAAGCGCGCTACTTCTATGGCGTTGTGTGATATATAGAGAAAGGTCTTTTGTGGAAACAGGCGCTTTATGGACCCAAGGATTTCATATCTAGTGGGTTCATCCACGTTTGCCAGCACCTCGTCGGTTATCAAAAGTTCAAAGTCCTGCACAAGATATCTGATAAGGTTCACCCTGTTTTTTTGGCCCATGGAAAGGGCCGAAAACCTATGACGTAAAAGCCGCCCCATGCCGTAGCCGCTTATGAGCCCCTCAAGGAGGGCGGAATTGCCGGCAGGCGTTGTCTTTTTTAGGTGTCTTTCTATGGAAAGCCAGCCAGGCAGTCGCTCTGAGTCGTATGAATACAGAATTTTGCCGTTACCGGAGGTTACCTTGCCGCTTTTAGGGGCGATGTTCCCGCTTATAATCCTGGCAAGGGTGCTCTTACCAACGCCGGAGAGGCCGAATAATGAGAAAAAACCAGGCCCTTTAATGGACCAGTTGACGCCGCTAAAAACATTAGAGGGCGCGCCTGGGTAGGAGTAGGACAGCTCTTTACATATGATGTACATTTAAAAGTGATGCGCAGTCAAAAAGTTGCTGGTCATATTAGTTTTTTACAGTTTCCCGCGGTTTTTTAGTCGGGCACTGTTTCTTTTTTCCATAATCTTTTTGACCTGGCTGTCAAGCACCTCTTTCTTTAATTTGAGTTCACTGGATTCGGTCCCGAATATGGCTTGCTTCAAGTATTCGAACCCGAATTTCATAAGGGCCGCGTCGTCTTCGAGTATCCTCTTGAGGGTTTCTTCATTAACGGTATAGGTGTCCAGGAAACGGCTTTCAAATATAAAACTCCTGAACCGTTCCATGTTTGTGGTCACCATGTAAAAGAGCTGCCTGGCCTTGGGAGGCATCTCGGCCTCATCGCCAAATGAGCGCTTGCGCAAGAGGAGCTCGAGCCAGCCCCTGTTCATGGAGTCGTAGAGATCAGCCTCCTGGTCCCCCCTCCATGCATCAACCGTCCATTCGGTCTGTTCCTTAAAGCCCTGGCAGTGCCCCTCTTTGATAAGGAAAAAGAATTCCTCCTTTTCCCCTGAGTTTTTTTCATGCTGGTGGAGACTTGCGATGCCTATCGGGTAATATCTGCAGCATACCGGCCGGTCGGTATATATTTGACAGCCGCTGGGCGTAACGAACGGGCATCTTCCGCCTTCGTCTTCGAGCATCTTGAGTCTGGCCACAGGGACGCCTGTCTGCACAAATATCTCGGGCTGTGCATAGAGATGGAGGAACAAGTCGGCCGGCATTTCAAGCCGTTCTTTTATCCTGACGATGTCATAAGGGGTCAGGATTATGTTCATGTTGCGGCAGCAGCGCGTAAAGCATGGTACGCCTGGATGGCAGCCAAACCTAAATGTATCTTTCCTCTCGAGGCGCACCGGGTCTATGACACTTCTCAGCTTTCCTCTCTTTAGCGCCAAGTCGGCTTTATTCTTGACTTCTTCAATACCCATCGCGTATTTCTTCCCATAAACCCTTGGGCCTTGATTTATTAGATTACATTAGTGCATAGGGTTGAGCTTGGCAACGATCAATCTTGTCTGCTCATTTTTTCGCACCGGCCAGAAGTTTGATTCTTTTAAGCCTCTTCAGTTCCTCTTTTGTATTGGCGCTTGCCAGACAAGAAAAATCAGGGCAAAATCTTGCGATATCTTCAGGCTGGACCTCATATCTTGGCAAATCGTTTATGAATCCTTGGAGACCGAGCCGGTTATGTCTAATGGAGTTTTCGATGAGTGGGGTCAGGGACCTGTGATAAATGGCGTGCAGCGGCTCGAGTCCTTCGGGCGTTTTGGGGATGATGACCGGCGCCCATGTATTTATGTTCCACATCCAGTCTATGAGTTCTGATTTTAGGAGTGGCATGTCACATGCCGCCACGAAGACCCTGTCGCCCTTGGCGTGCCTAAGACAGCTAAGCAGGCCCGCCATTGGGCCTGAATCCATTATTTCGTCTTTTGTAATAGGGATGCCAAGGTATTTGTAAGGTTCTGATCTGTTCGCGACAATGATCAGATCGCCGGAGAGGGGTTTGAGCGCCGAGATGATGGCGTCCATGATGTTGCCATCGAACCATGGGGCCAGGGCCTTGTCGGCGCCGAAACGGCTGCTTTTGCCCCCTGCGAGTATGGCGAATGTTCTAGGTTCACATTCCTTGCGCGCTGTAAGGCTCATAAGTATATTATTAGGTCCATCCGTGAGATCTTGCAAATTATGATTGATAATTCAGTCAATGCCGCCATCTCTATCATGTCAATAAATATCCATGATTTTTCTCCTGTGCTGTTGTCTAAACCTTTTATTAAATAAGTCTCTTTTTTGCAAATCGCTGTTCATTCATTCCTTGCGGCCGGCGCCAGAAACTTTGTTCTGATGTTTTTATTCCATATCTATTTGAGAATTTTAAATAAGTCTCCCTTTTTGGCTGTCCGCCAGGTTTTTGGTATTTTTCCCTTGACAAGTTCGATTACTGTGAATATAAATCATTCTAACTACTGAAGGGTAATTCAGTAATTGGTATTGGTTTTAGCCCTTGAAAGCGGGGCCTGCCTGGTAAGTCTTTAAATATGATTTAGCGGTCGGTAAATTTATATCAAATTAAATGTCGAAAGGAGTAAGATTATCATGGCGTTAGTTAATCCACATGGATCCAAGAAACAGCTTATGCCGCTTTTGCTTACAGGTGCAAAGCGCGAAGAAGAGATTAAGCGTGCAGTCAAGATGAAGAGGGTTGATATAACCTCCAAGGAGGCGGGGGATATATTGATGCTCGGCATGGGCGCTTTTACACCACTTAATGGTTTCATGGTGAAGGCCGATTATGACGGCTGCGTGGAAGACATGAAGCTCAGAAAGGTTGATCCAGGGACCATGTGGCCTCTGCCCGTTACTCTCTCTATCAATGACAAGGGCCTCGTCAAGGCAGGTGAAGAGATAGCTCTCTATGACAAGGAGACAGGCGAGCTTATGGCCACCATGAAGGTCGAGGAGATATGGGAGCCTGACAAGCGCAAGGAATGTGAGCTCTGCTATAAAGGTGCCGGTCCTGACTCCGAAAAGTTCTGGGAGGTGGCCGAGGCCGACCACCCTGGTGTCCAGCAGATATTGGGCTCAGGCAAGTACTATGTAGGCGGGCCCATCAAGGCCCTCTCAGAGAAGGATTTCAGGCAGAAATACGGGGATGCGTACATGCATCCGGCTGTTTCCAGAAAGCTTTTTGAAGACAAGGGTTGGAGCAAAGTAGCTGCATTCCAGACCAGAAACCCGATCCACCGCTCACACGAATATCTCTGCAAGATCGCGCAAGAGGTGCTTGACGGTGTGTTTATCCACGCCCTTGTCGGCAAGCTGAAGGCTGGCGACATCCCTGGCGAGAAGCGTATGGAGTGCTATCAGGTGCTTCTTGATAATTATTTCAATATGGAGCGCACGGTCCTTGGCGTATACCCCCTTGAGATGCGCTATGGCGGACCGAAAGAGGCACTGCTCCACGGCATCTTCCGTCAGAACTTCGGTTGTTCTCATCTTATTGTCGGCCGTGACCATGCCGGTGTCGGTGATTTTTATGGCCTGTTCGAGGCCCAGGAGATATACGACAAGCTGTGGCCGGGCGCCCTTGAGCTTCAGTGCCTCAAGATCGACTGGACATTCTGGTGCAAGAAGTGCGGCGGCATGGCCTCTCTCAAGACCTGCCCTCATACAAAAGATGATCGCGTTGTCGTGAGCGGCACCAAGTTCCGCCGTATGATGAGCGAGGGTGGCGAGGTCCCGCCGGAATTCAGCCGTCCCGAGGTGTTGGCCATCCTCAGCGATTATTATCAGAATCTTGAGACCAAGGTTAAGATCAAAAAGGGTGCATTTGAAGACCTTAAATAGTATTTGATTGGCCATTTATACAGAACCAGGGGGGTAATTCTTCCCCCC
>JAJYLJ010000010.1:21849-29644 GCA_021787835.1 Deltaproteobacteria bacterium
TGAGATAAAACAAATAATTTTAAGGAGGAAGATATGGCATTACCTAATAAACCAAATTGCGAACTCATGGCCGAGCCAGACCTTTCAAAGGTCCCTGTCCAAGAGTTTGAATATGATGCATTGATAGTCGGCGGCGGCATGGCTGCCTGCGGTGCGGCTTATGAAATAGGCAAATGGATGCCGGCCGGCTCCAAGGTCTGTCTGGTTGACAAGGCGTCCCTTGAGCGCTCCGGTGCGGTAGCTCAGGGTCTTTCCGCCATCAATACCTATATTGGTGAGAACGCCCCGTCTGATTACGTCCGCATGGTCAGAGGCGACCTCATGGGCATTGTCCGCGAGGACCTCATCTTTGATCTTGGCCGTCATGTGGATGATTCTGTTAATCTCTTTGAGGAGTGGGGTCTTCCAATATGGAAGAAAAAGGGCTCCGAGGGCAAGAAGCTTACCGAGGGCGGCGAGCCTGTCCGTACCGGTAAGTGGCAGATAATGATAAACGGCGAGTCTTACAAGTGCATCGTGGCAGAGGCTGCAAAGGCCGCCTTGACCGAGATGGGCTATGACCTGCATGAGCGTGTTTTTATAGTCAAGCTCCTCCTGGACGCCAATAAGCCCAACACCATTGCCGGTGCAGTAGGTTTCAGCGTCCGCGAAAACAAGGTCTGCGTGTATAAGGCCAAGGCCATGCTGGTCGCATGCGGCGGCGCGGTCAATATCTTCCGTCCTCGTACCACTGACGAAGGCAAGGGTCGTGCGTGGTATCCTGTATGGAACGCCGGCTCCACCTATACCATGTGTATGCAGGTCGGCGCCGAGATGACCATGATGGAGAACCGCTTCACCCCATCCCGCTTCAAGGATGGTTACGGACCTGTCGGCGCATGGTTCCTGCTCTTTAAGGCGACGGTCACAAACGGCAAGGGCGAGCACTATGTAAAGAGCGACGCCGCAAAGGCCGAGCTTGCGAAGTATGCACCATACGGTCAGGCCGCAGTCACTCCGACCTGCCTGCGTAACCACTTGATGCTCTTCGAGATGAAGGAAGGCCGCGGTCCTATCTATATGGACACCGCCGCCGCCCTTGGCAAGTTCCTTGATGACAAGAAGGCCTCCGGCATGGATGACAAAGAGCTCAAGAAGTACTGGAAAGAGCTTGAAAGCGAGGCGTGGGAAGACTTCCTTGATATGTCGGTCGGCCAAGCTGGACTTTGGGCCTCCATGAATATAGAGCCTGAGAAGGTCGGCTCCGAGATCATGCCCACAGAGCCGTATATGCTTGGTTCACATTCCGGCTGCTGCGGCATATGGGTGAGCGGTCCGGATGAGGCTTGGGTCCCGGCGGACTACAAATGGGGCTACAACCGCATGACCACTGTAAACGGCCTCTTCACTGCCGGTGACGGTGTCGGCGCATCCGGCCACAAGTTCTCATCCGGCGCGCATGCCGAGGGCCGCATGGCCGCAAAGAGCATGGCCAAATATATCAAAGACAACGCTGGCTTCAAGCCGGCCTTAAAGCAGTCCGCCGATGAGCTCAAGGCCGAGATTTACAGGCCTGTAAAGGTCTATTACGAGAACTATCAGAAGACCACACATGAGATGGTCAACCCCAACTACATCAAACCGCGCCACATGATGGAGCGTCTGATGAAGTACACCGACGAGTACGGCGGAGGCTGGTCTCCATACTACATGACAAACGGCAAGCTTCTTGAGATAGCAATGCATCATCTTCAGATGCTCCGTGAGGACTCGGATAAGATGGCAGCTGGCGGTCTCCATGAGCTCCTCCGCGCATGGGAGAACCTCCATCGCATATGGTGCGTTGAGGATCATTTGCGTCACATCCAGTTCCGCGAGGAGAGCCGTTATCCTGGCTTCTACTATCGCGGCGACTTCAACAACACCAGTGACACAGATATGGATCAGGGCGGCTGGAAGTGTTTCGTGAACTCCCAGTACAATC
Source organism: Deltaproteobacteria bacterium (assembly GCA_021787835.1). Taxonomy (GTDB): domain Bacteria; phylum Desulfobacterota; class Dissulfuribacteria; order Dissulfuribacterales; family Sh68; genus JAJYLJ01. The sequence goes on from JAJYLJ010000010.1 coordinate 23,813, forward strand.
CCGAGACAGGTGAATGGAAGACGTTCAAGAAGAAGCTCCATAAAATAATAGCTGACTAGGAAATAACGGACTGCTTGTAATTATGGAGTTGGTCGGTTAAATACTAAGGGGTCCAGGCGCTAGACAAGTCTGGTGCTAGGACCCCTTTTTTCTTGTATTTATAATTTTGTCTTTCGGTGGTCGGCGAGTTTCCTTAAATATATCCATTTGAGATGACTCACGGATCACTGGTTGACTTAATCACCGGTGATAATTTAAAGAAAATAAAAAAAGGAGCGGACAGATGAGTGGAAGCATACTCGTGGTAGGCGGTGGTTTTAGCGGACTGACAGCCGCCGTTGAGGCCGCTGAAATGGGCTATGACGTCTATTTGGTTGAAAATGAGAGCTATCTAGGTGGGCGTGTCGCGCAGCTTAATAAGTATTTCCCGAAACTTTGCCCACCCACTTGCGGCTTGGAAATCAATTTCAAGAGGGTTAAGACCAATCCGAGGATTGTTTTTTATACACAGGCCAGCGTTGGTTCTGTGTCGGGCGGTCCCGGGGATTTCAGGGTTGAGATCAACGTAAGTCCGCGATACACCACGCCGCAGTGCAATAATTGCAAATCCGGGGAGGCTGCCGCGTCAACAGAGGTGCCAAATGAATTCAATTTCGGCCTTAACACGCGCAAGGCTATCTATATGCCGCATCCAATGGCCTTTCCCAACCAGTGTGTCGTGGACCCTTCGGTGGTTGGCTCGGACGAGGGCCGCAAAATCAAGGATGCCATGCCTGCCGGGCATGTGGATCTGGACCAGAAACCAGAGGCCGTTACTCTAAATGTAGGCGCCATAATAATCGCCACGGGCTGGAAGCCATATGACGCCACGAAGATGGACAGATTGTGTTTCGGCAAATACCCTAACATTGTCACCAACATGATGGTGGAAAGGATGGCCTCGCCGTCAGGTCCTACCGGAGGCAAGATAGTCCGCCCTTCAGATAAGTCAGAACCAAAGCGGGTGGGTTTCGTACAGTGCGCCGGTTCACGCGACAAGGACCATCTGCCGTATTGTTCGTACATATGCTGCATGGCCACGTTAAAACAGGCGTTATATTTGAGAGAGCAGTCACCAGATACCGAAATCTATATTTTCTATATTGATATACGTTCCCCTGGCATGAAGTATGAGAAGTTTTATAAAAAGGTAAAGGATGACAAAAAAGTCCATTTTATAAAGGGCAAAGTTGCAGAGGTAAAAGATGGTGCAGTGCCAGGAAGCGTGGTTTTGGTTGCGGAGGATACGATAGGCGGAGGCAAGATTGAGCAGGAGGTTGATCTTGCCGTGCTGGCAACCGGCATGCAGCCAACCGGAGCCTTCAATCCAATCTCCGGCATTGAATATGATACGGACGGATTTGTCGTACCTAAAGATGGCATTGTACCATGTGGGTGCGCCAAGAGACCGGTTGACGTGGTCTCGTCAGCGCAAAGTGCAACAGCTGCAGCATTAAAGGCTATTCAGACGCTGGTCAGGAGGGCAGGCTAATGTCTATCAAGATAGGGCTTTATATATATACAGGTGATGGCATTGGAGAAGCCATTGATGTAGAGAAACTCGTGCAATTGGCAGGCAAAAGCGGTGTGGCGGTAGCCCGTACACATGCGGACCTCTATTCGCCCGACGGCTTTTCAATGGTTGAACAGGATGTAAAAAACGAAGGCGTCAACGCGGTTATTCTGGCTGGTATTTCGCCAAGATATGAATACAAGACATTTGATTTCCCGGGAGTGTTGCTTGAAAAGACGAGTTTGAGGGAACTGGTTGCATGGAGCCACCAGATTGCAGCCGATGATGAAAAGGCCGCCGCAAAGAAAGAGCATATACAGGAACTTGCGGAAGACTATATAAGGATGTCGATTACCAAGGTCAACAAGGCTCAGCTTCCGACGCCGGATAAACTGGAGAATCCCAGCACACGCATATTGGTTATCGGCGGCGGTGTTACAGGCATGACGGCTGCGCTGGAGGCCGCGGAGGCCGGCTATCAGGTGACAATCGTTGAAAGGGAGGGTGAATTAGGCGGCTATGGTGCCAGGCTCAGAAAGCAAATACCGGTCGGCCCTAAGTATTCCGAGCTGATCAGCCCTGTAGCGCAGGATCTTATTTTCAAGGTAAGGGCTAATAGCAAGATAGAGATCAAGACCGGCACCGAGGTGGCGCGCATTGGCAGCGCGCCCGGTCAATACAGGGTAAGTTTTAAGGCGGCTGGCTCAAAAAGTGAATGGGACGCCCCTGTTCCACTTACTCCAGAGGAGAAATTAGATGCAGACGGCAAGGAACTCTCTGCCGACGACCAGAAAAAGGTATATGCTGCAAAAAATGAAGGCCGCAACGATTATATGCAGCAAGATTCCGGCGCCGAGATATTCGGTGCGGTTGTGCTGGCATCAGGATGGAAACCATACATGCCGGCCGATGGCGATTATGCGCACCTCGCCTGGGGAAACCCGAATGTCCTGACGAATCATCAATTTGAGCAGATTGCAAAGGCCGGCAAGATAGTCCGTCCTTCAGACGGCAAGGAGGTAAAGAGCGTAGCGTTTATTCAAAGCCCGGGCGGCAAAGACGATGACGCAGATTTTCCGTACGCTTCCGCCGTAACGAGCATGGTGTCGCTCAAGCAGGCCAAGTATATCAGGGAGGATCAGCCCGAGGACGGGCGCGCTTATGTCTTCTATCAGCACATGCGCACTCCGGGACAATATGAATATTTTTATAAAGGGTTGCAGGATGATGCTGGTATATTTCTCACAAAGGGTTCTGTCTCCGAGGTCAAGGACAACGGGGCCGGCGGCCTGTCGGTTAATGTGGAAAACACACTTATCGGCGGCAACATATCGGTTGATGTGGATATGGTTGTCCTTGCGACAGGTATGGTGCCGACCACAAAGGATGAGGCGGTTGTAAACCTGGCGTACCGCCAGGGGCCTGCCTTCAGGGATTTGGATCTTTTCGGTGGGTATTGCGATTCGAATTTTATCTGTTTTCCATATGAGACCAGACGAACCGGTATTTACGCCGCGGGGCCTGTGCGCCGCGCCATGACCATCGAAGAGTCGATGGAGGACGCCACAGGTGCGTCCCTCAAGGCCATTCAGGCCGTTAAGGCCGCCGAAGAGGGACATGCAGTGCATCCTAGGACATGGGATTTTGACTATCCTGATTTTTATTTCCAAAGATGCACCCAGTGTAAGCGGTGTACAGAGGAGTGCCCCTTCGGCGCCCTGGATGATGATGAGAAGGGTACGCCAAAGCCTAATCCTACAAGGTGCAGGAGGTGCGGCACGTGCATGGGCGCATGTCCTGAACGTATTATTGGATTCAAGGACTACAATATCGATGTAGTGGGTTCGATGATTAAATCCATTGAAGTCCCTGATGACGACGAAGAAAAACTTAGGATGGTGATCTTCGCGTGCGAAAATGATGCCTATCCAGCCCTTGATATGGCTGCGGCCAAGGGGCTATCGTGGTCGCCGTTGCCGCGTATAATACCTGTTAGATGTCTTGGGTCGGTCAATGTTTCATGGATAAAAGACGCCATGTCTAGCGGCATTGACGGGGCGCTTCTCCTTGGGTGCAAATTTGGCGATGACTATCAGTGCCATTTTGTAAAGGGTAGTGAGCTTGCCAGCCGTCGTATGGAGAACGTGGCTGAGACATTGAAATCTCTTGGCATGGAGCCTGAGCGTGTTAAACTCGCTCAGATAGCTATTGATGAATATGATGCCGTGCCAAAGGCGATAGATGATTTTGTTGAAGAGATCGTGTCGATGGGTCCAAATCCATTTAAAGGTTTCTAGGAGTAGGGTAAGGAGGTAAGGCGATGGCTGAATATAATAAGTTACAGCCTGATCTGTCTTTTGTTAGAAATGTAATGGAGGCAGGCGGGGATACGGTGAAGCGCTGCTATCAATGCGCTACCTGCTCGGTAGTTTGTCCGCTATCTACTCCGGAAAATACCTTTCCGAGAAAGGAGATGCTCTGGACTCAGTGGGGTCTTGCCGACAAGGTGGCTGGCGATGTGGATGTATGGCTGTGTCATCAATGCGCTGATTGTACCGTTTATTGTCCAAGGGACGCCAGGCCCGGGGATGTCTTGGGTGCGATACGGGCCAGCGCCATACGTTACTATTCCAGGCCAAAGGCCCTTGCTGATATGTTGAGCAAGCCTGGCGGAGTTGTTGGGGCGATAATAGCCGCCGCCGTTTTTATCCTGGCTGTGGCCGCGATGTGGGCTCAGGTTACCGGCGAGGGGTTTCCGTTTCCGGAGGGAGTCGTGGTGTATGATAAATTTTTGAGCGTCATACCTATTGATGCGGTATTTCTATCTCTTGTAGCCTTTGTACTTTTTGTATGCTATAACGGAGTCATAAATTTTTGGGGCGATATAAGCAAAGGCGCTGGTCTGCCTCTGTCCTATACAGGTTCTGTCCCAACACCTTCGCTTGGCACACTCCTTGGAAAATATACCTGGCCGGCTGTGTCAGATATTTTGAGCCATGCCCGTTTCAAAAAATGCGGTCAGACAGCCGAGCGCGCCAGGGGGCATTTGTGGCTGCTCTGGGCATTTATCATCCTGTTTGTGGTTACAAATTTTGTCTTCGTAGCCGAAGATCTTTTGTATAATGCCATGCATTTGATTGGCCCTGTTACACCGATGCCGCTCTATCACCCGGTAAAATTATTGGCTAACTTCGGGGCCATTTTAATGATAAGCGGTATTTGGCTGATAAAGACAATGCGTGATAAAAAGACAGAGGAAAATGTCTTAAAAAGTTCCGCTCAGGATTGGACCCTTATTTGGCTTATTTTCGCCGTTGGCGCCACAGGTATAGGTTCGGAGGTCTTCAGGCTCATAAATGTGGCCCAGATAGCATATCCTGTTTATGTATTTCATCTGGCCTGCGTCTTTGTGTTGTTTTTGTCGCTTCCTTATACAAAATTCGGGCACCTTGTCTATAGATCAACTGCCTATGTATTCCAAAAATGGGCCGAGGATGTCAAGGCCGGCAGGGCTGGTTTTGGTCTTGAAAAACCATCCGGCGCCGGAGAGCACTAACTAATAGATAATTTAAGATATTATAACTGCAAAATAATAAAAGCGGCGTAAAATATACGCCGCTTTTATTTGTGTTAAAATTAATTGATTGTGATGGGAATGCGATCGCCTTAGAGGCGGTTTACTGAAAAGACCCTTGCTTTTTCTAGAGACCACGCTATTATACCCTTTTCAGTCGGGGGGTTGGCTGGCGTAGCTCAACGGTAGAGCAGCTGATTTGTAATCAGCAGGTTGCGGGTTCAAATCCCATCGCCAGCTCCAGTTTTTTAAAGGAGAGGTACCCGAGTGGCCAAAGGGGGCAGACTGTAAATCTGCTGGCGACGCCTTCGGAGGTTCGAATCCTCCCCTCTCCACCACAGACGGAATAAGAAGGCGGGAATAGCTCAATGGCTAGAGCATCAGCCTTCCAAGCTGAGGGTTGCGGGTTCGAGTCCCGTTTCCCGCTCCAGGTATAGATATTGGCCAGTGCCCATGTAGCTCAGTTGGTAGAGCACTTCCTTGGTAAGGAAGAGGTCACCGGTTCAATCCCGGTCGTGGGCTCCAGGATGCAGACATTAATGGGGCGTATTAAAATATTTTTATTTAGGAGTGGTTTGCATTATGAGCAAGAAGAAGTTTGAGCGTACCAAGCCGCATGTCAATGTGGGCACGATAGGTCATATAGACCACGGCAAGACTACCCTGACCGCGGCCATAACGAGGGTGTTGGCCGAGCAGGGCAAGG
>JAJYLJ010000106.1 GCA_021787835.1 Deltaproteobacteria bacterium
TCCTTGACAAGGCGCCCCTCTATATACTAAATTAAGCGTCTTGCCGCACGGTCCCTTCGTCTAGCGGTCTAGGACGACGGCCTCTCACGCCGTAAACACGGGTTCGAGTCCCGTAGGGATCACCAAATTTCCACAGGAAAATCAATCAGTTTTAATCACAAGGTGGGCGACTTTCCCCCGACTTTCCCCCACAGGAATTATGAGGAGTCGCCCCTCTTGTTCTTGCGCTAAACAAAGTCCTCTCCGAAGTATTGCCTTATCTTTCCGGCGTCCTCCTCGATGCCTGGAATGTACTTTCCGTAGACCTCGTAGATCATCTGTCTTGAACCGTGTCCCATCCTGGAAACCATTCGGTCCATCGGAGTACCGATTGCAAGCCCCCATGCCGCATGGCTGTGCCTAAGAGAATACGGCGGACGATACTTTAAACTAGCCAAGCTTAATGCTTTTTTCCATGGGCCCTGCGTAAAGGACCAATTTACGAAGCGAGATCCATTCTTCATAACGAAGAGGTAATCGTTTTCCGCCCTTGCCAGAAGAATATCCAGGCGCTTTTGCAGGGCTTCAGTTATGGGAAGTTGCCTTTTGCGGTACTTCGTCTTGAGATCCTCCTTTTCGAGACCCATGACGATGGAGTTTTTAATGTTCAGCTCGCCGTCAACGATGTCCTTCTTTCGGAAACCCGCTATCTCCGAGGCTATCATGCCCGTCATAATCATGGTCTCTACATGTGGCAGATAAAAGGGATCGATTTTTTCGACGACTTTCATCCAGTCGTCAAACCTTAAGCCTTCGGGGTGCTTTTTTTTCGTCCATTGGCAAGTGCTTCTTAATGAACCTGAATGGGTCCGGAAGGTCCCAGTGGTTTTCCTCAGAAGCGTCGCTCCAGATGGCCCGAAACGGAATCAGGATGTTGTTAATCCTGGAACGCGAAAGTGCCTCTCCTTTCCTTTTCCCTTTCAGGCGATTAAGCTGCCCTACAAACTTCTGGATTTCTACCGCGTGGATCTGGTGAAAAGTTTTACCCCCGAAGTACGGAAGAAGCCAATAGTCGATTGCCAGATTCCAGTCGTACTGTTTGCGGAGTGACTTTGAACAGGCTAGAATGGTTTTCCGCCACGTAGCCACATAGTTTTCAAAGAGCACACTGTGAGGTTCAGGCCTGTACTCCCAACCTTCCCTGGCCGCATGAAATGCCTTCTCTTCCTCAGAGGCCCCTGGGAACGCTTCGGCGAATACGAACGTACCATTCTCGATCTTGTCCATCTGAGCGTCGAGCCACTTTTGCAGTGTAACTCTGTTTTTGGGAGTATCGTCAAGCCCTGAGGATTTTTCAACCCTGACGCCGTGATAATAAAATTTGACGTAGAGTTTTTTAGAGCCCTTATTCAAGGCTATCCGGCCTGCTCTAACGGATACCCCCGCTTCATCCAAATTTAATACCGTACTCAAAATTGCCTCCTGTTTCCGCCGCACCTCCTCTCTGTCTGGTTAATCCGTTAAGTAGAGGTTAGCATATTTTGGCCAAGTTTAATAATGCAAATTTATGGCCGTTTTCTTGTATATATTTTTCCCTTTTTCCCTCATCGGCTTCAGCGTCTTTGGTTTGTCGTTGACAGTCTCACATCGTTTGGCGCTGTCTTCTCTAAGTTTATCGATCAGCTCCGGTCCCCATTCAAACCATATTTTCCTGCCCATTTTGATATAGTGTCTGCCGGATTTAAGCCAGCCCTTGGACATCCATTCATTTACCGTTGTCAAGCCTATGCCCATTTTTAGCGCGAACTCCTTTTTTGTTATAAGTTCTGGTCTATACTGCTCCAACTTGCCTCCTTGAGGGCCTGCCCTCGCAGGCCCTCTTCCTCATCTCTTAATTATTTTTATATAAGCCTCCGTTTATGAATTTATTTTTATGGTGTAACTATTTAATAAATAAGAAATAATAATCATCATAATAGAAAAATTCCCAAATTATTGAGGCTGTCCCAAACCGTACTTACTGGCTTCATCACCTCCTTCTCTATGCGCTTCATTTTATTGCTACTTGGAGACCGGCATTCCATTCCATGTACGGCCATCCAGCATCCGTCCTGCGGCCTTCTTATGAACCCCGCCCCACTGTTTGAAGAAGAAGGGGACATCGGATTCGAGGCACGTGTCCCTTATCTCCCTGACCCATTCGGGATTCATCGGTCTTGCCCCTGGTCCTGATTCCCCGCCAACTATAACCCAGTCAATGCCTGTCAGGTCGAGCCTTGGCAACGGCCCAAGAAGCGGCTCAAGCGACAGAAATTTTATTCTGGAGCCCGTTTCACGTAAGTAGTCGATTCGATGAAGATAATCGGCACTCTCTACCGTTACACCCATCCATACATTTTTCGGCCAGATCAAGTCCAAGTCCGCTAGCCTCTCGGCACGCTTCGTAAGCACCTGATACGTGTGGTGCGGGGTATCCCGCATCACATCGAACACCCTCTCGATATACTCCGTTGGGACATCCCGATGAAAGAGATCGCTCATCGAGTTAACGAATACCATGGACGGTTTTTTCCACTGCCCCGGATACTTCAGCATATGAGGGTGAAGCGTGAGCTGGAATCCGTTAGCATAATTGTTTTGCCCCATCGCCTGAAGCCGGAAGCTCATCCTCTCGGCGTAGCAGTGGCTGCAACCGGGGCTCATTTTTGTGCAGCCAGTGACGGGATTCCATGATTGTTCGGTCCATTCGATTGAAGTTTTTGCCATTTTTTAATTCTCCTTTTTTTAGGACTTCCCGGAGGCAGGCCTTTCAGGGCCCGCCACCGGGTTTCAGTCAGGTTATATATTTTGACGCCCTTCCAATATTTCGGTCATTTTTATGTCGCCCGATGCAAGCTTGAGTGGTGAATACCCGTACACGTCCTCGGTATTCGGGTTAACACCGAGGCCGACAAGTTTTTCTGCCAGCGAGTAATCGCCATATACAACGGCCTTATAGAGCATTGAACGACGACTCTGATCGAGGGCCTTTACATCAGCCCCCTTTTCCATCAGATAATATGCCGCATCAGACATGTCCAATATATACGAGTACATTATTGGCGTTCTGCCATGCACATCACGTGCATCGATATCTGCACCGGCCTCGACCAGGGCCTTTGCCTTTTCGACATTATTTTCTTCGACTGCGTAGTGCAGGGCAGTCGCTCCCGTCGCGTCCTGGACGCTGACGCTATCGTCTTTTTGTTGAAACTCATTTACATTTTTCATTTTTTTTCTTCTTCTTTCTTTCCATTCTATGGGGCATTAAATTGTTAATAATTCTACCTTCTCCTATTTCCGGTCTCCATCTTGTTACGTCATCGGCACCACCTCCTTTGTTTGTCTTACCAATAATACTTTATTATAAATAACGCTAAATATATGCCGCTTTGTGCGGCTTCTATTAAATACATATTCGTGTATACTATAATTATTGGTAAATGTCAATAAAATATTTTAGAACGAGATTTTCAGAACCGCCCAGCGCTGCCGTCAAAACCTTCACGACCGGGCCTGTTCATCACGATTGCTTGGCTACGAGGGCAACGGGACAGGGCATAGTATGGTCCCACTCTTGGGGCGGGGAATTATTCCTTCCATGTAATCGATATTATACTTTGCGTGGGTAACGGGAAAGACCGTTTTTCAGGAAGGGGCGTTTTAGCCGGACAGCAATAGGAAAGTTTCTTTAAAGCTTTTCGATGTCCCGCAATAGTGACGCCTCGTTTTTAAAGGAGTTTATTAATTCCTGATATTCCTGGCCTAACTTATCCATGGTCTTTTTGTCAGGCGTTTTGACCCGACACTGTCTGAAGTCTTTCAACGTTACCTGAGTCTGGGCGCTGCTTGCAGGCTTCATTACCCTTAGAAGTTGCTCCTGGAAATACTCCGCCCTGAGCGACAGCAGGATAAAATACGGATTATAGTCTCTTTTCAATTTCATGGAGGCCATGGTCTGGTTAATAAAGGCCGGAGAATGCTTTTTGTCTACTATAGCTGCTTTCCCGATCGCGCCAAGGGTTCTTTTTTTCAGGTTTCCCCCAAATAGCGAGACTACGAAATCACCAGTATAAACGATGCTCGACTTGGGAGGTAATTCTTTTAACGTCTTCACCGGCAATTCCCCGATAAGGTAACCGTGAGGCGATATGTTGGTCATGCCGATAAATTTCATCTTCTCTCCAGCCTTACCAGCATCCGGGGAGTCACGATGCGGGTTGGCATGGTAGCCGTATTTTATATGTTCGCAGATGGAATCCAGAGTAGGCCAGTCTGACAAGTCTTTGACTTTCTCTCGATCCTTATAATAATAGAAATCTAATCGCTCTGAAGGGCGAACATCTTCCTTGTTTATTTTGAAATTAGGCAATCTCGCATAATCAAGAGGTTCCTTGTTTTTGCTGATTGTTTTCTTGAGTTCTTCATCAAAAACAAATCTAACGGTCTCAGTCCGCTCTTTGTCTGGACTCAGAATTATTAATGTTTTCTCAAACCCTTGCCAGATGATTTCAACCTTGTTCGAAACCCATATAGCATCACGATAGCTGGCAGCCCTTTCGCCGTAGATTTGCTGATTATTCAGACGCAAGGCGATATAATCCGATCGTTGCCCGTCTATCGCAGCCCGTAACTTGGGAATCGAATCAGGAACAGGCTTAGCCTCTAGGGTTTTGTTGTTCCCAAGTTTATCTTTGATAATTATATAGGTGCTTTCCATTTTTTTCATTCAGTCGTATGTATATCCAATGAACGAAGGAAATTTAGCATAAAAACAAATAAGTATCAAATAAATTATTATTAGTAAATACGCTTTGCCGGAAAAATAAACGTTCGCTGGCGAGCAGTAATAAAGCGATGTAATTATGCATAGGGTGTTCGGACAAAAACCCGTCCTTTTCTTCCACTCTCACCTTTTTGGGCATAAGAACGCCCTGTTTTTTATATCTACAAAAAAATAAGGAGAGAGGAGAGAAAAAAGTATAAAAGTTGTAAAAGTCGGGATTTAGTATAGCAATATCAATTAGTTAACTTTGACAGACCCGCCTGAAAAAGTTTGAGGTTTGCAAAGGTTTTCAGCTCCCGTTTACGGGTTCCAACGCTCCCCAATTATGTCCCCACTCGACCTTTGCCTGAAGCGGTACGCTCAGCTCTACGATACCCTCCATAATTTTCTTCAGCCGCATTGCCGCTTCGTCTCGATATTCCTCTCTGGCCTCCACCAGCAGGCTGTCATGGACCGAGAACAGCATCTTAACCCCCATATCGCTTAATTCCTGATCGGCGTCCACAGCCAGTATCGTCTTCTTTATGATATCGGCCTCGTTCATCTGGAGGATGCTGATGAAGGCAGACCTTTCGTTACTACCACGGATGCTTTTATCTGGCGAAAGGATGTTAGCCATATCATAATAACTGCGTCTGCCCATTATGGATTCCACGAAGTTGTGCTTTCGGAGCCAGGCCATGTTCCATTCCTTGCAAGGTTCCACATTCGGAAATTTCTTATAGAAGCCATTTATGTAACCCTGCGCTAATGTCTTGCTGATTTTTAGATCAGACGCGATTCTGGCAGCGCCTTCGCTGTTAGTTATACCGTGGACGATTTTTTTAGCTGCTGTTCTCTTTTCTTCTATTACCAGATCAATAGGGATATCGAAAATCTGCGACGCCATCAGACTGTGGATGTCTTCACCGTTGCAAAAAAGATTGATGTAGTTTTCATCTCCTGCGATGTGAGCCAGGATGCGGCTTTGTACCTGGCTGAAATCGGCGTACAGAAAGACATACCCAGGACGTGGGATGAAAAACTTCCGGACTTTCTCGGGCATCGAGTGGATATTAGGATTTTTGCAGCTCATTCTACCTGTTCCCGCTCCGAGCTGATTAATAGAGCTGGCCTGGAAAATTTGTACAGTTGCATAAGTGATAAAGCTGCTCTAAACTGAGGCGTTCAGCATTCAGAAAGGAGCAGTAAGATGTCAAAGAGACCGAGGAGGAACCACGCGGCGGGGTTC
>JAJYLJ010000011.1:0-1570 GCA_021787835.1 Deltaproteobacteria bacterium
GGGGAATGATGGGGCATGGGCGCGGTATGATGAATACCATGCAATCCATGAACGAGCTTGAGGAATATCTGATGTATGCGCCCCAGCTTGGCCTGACCCAGGATCAAAAAGACCGCATACGGAAGATCAAAGATGAAACAACTATCTTGCTCATAAAAAAACGCGCCGACCTCAGGATTGCATCTTTAGAACTACACTCATTGATGGCCAAGACCAATCCTGACAAACAGGCTGTTGCAAAACAAATAGATAAGATGTCAGACATATGGAAAGATATGCAAAAAATATCTGCCAACGCAGTGATAGACGCTAGAAGTGCCTTAACTCCGGAACAGAGGCAAAAGGCTTTGCAGTATTAGTAGATGACCTGAGATAACCAACCAAGACACGGCGGCAGCTTTTGCAAGTAGCTGCCGCCATCCTATTCCTAATAATACAAACTTTCAAATAATTTTTGACAATTTGGAACGCGGAATCATGCCAAAATGGGTAATTCCAAATTATCTTGATTTTTGACACACTGTATGCTACTACCCCATAACTATTGATATTTCATGGCGAAAGCCGGCGTAGCTCAGTTGGTAGAGCAGCTGATTCGTAATCAGCAGGTCTGGGGTTCAAGTCCCCACGCCGGCTCCATAAAATCAAGAGGTAACACATTAACAAATCTTCATTCCAAAACCTTTTTTGACTACATCTGACTACATATATAACCTTTCTCCTATAACCTTTCACCTGATTTGAGAAAGATTTAAACCTGCCCAAAAGCTGTTGGCCTAAATTTTGCTTACGCTGTCTTGGGCTCGAAGTTCATTACCAGCAGCTCTGCCGTCTTTTGCGATCTGCCGCTGATGCCATATCGGGTCTCCACCCTCCTGAGGTGAAACGGCGAGAATATCCCCCTGATCTCCTCGGTGTCATCTATCAACATTATGAACCTGCCTGAAATACCTTGCAGGATGTCCTTGAGCCTTGAGAAACCGTCGCGGCTGAACACGCCTTTGCCGTAGCAATCCATAATTACCGGCCAGGGTATGTTGGAACCGTGTGTCACAGACAAGCCGGAATGAAAGATAGCGATTGTTGCCATATTCATCGTCGCTAACCACTCGAACAGATATTATTAAATATGAAAATAAAGAAAAACGATTAAAGGCAAGTTTATCATTATTCTGATTTTAATTTAATCGTTAAATGATAAAAAACTTAATAAAATAAGTGAAATTGGAGAAAAAACATATTTTAATTTGACTGCATTGTTAATTTTTGATACACAAGTATATATAGTTTTTAATTAACAAAAAGTGAGGGTAAAAAAAATGAAGAAAAGGTACTGTTTCCTGACTGGAATATTGTTCGCTTTTATCTTTTTAATTTTATCGGCGCAATCAGCATTCGCCGTGTCGTTAAACGGCGCGAGCGCTGTACGGCTGATTCCTTATTGCGTTTTCTATGACAGCGGCAGGACCACTGTCATAGGTCTTCAATCCCCAATGGCAGGGACCGCGTACTGGGTCTTCTGCGACCAAAATGGCACCCCTTTAAAAAGAGGGCAGTTCAACATGGCCGC
>JAJYLJ010000011.1:1670-29277 GCA_021787835.1 Deltaproteobacteria bacterium
GACAAGCCTCAAGAATTCGTCTTCGTTGATGATACGGACCCCCATCTCTGCGGCCTTGCCAAATTTTGACCCTGGCCTTTCCCCGGTAACCAGATATGAAACATGCCTGCCGATGCTTGATGCAACCTGGCCGCCAAGTTCAGTGACAAGCCTTTTCGCCTCATCCCTCGTGAACTTTGAGAGCGTCCCGGTAAAAACAAAGCTCTTCCCCGTAAGCGGAAGCCCCCTGGCAACCCCTGCATCCGAGAAGGTGATACCAAGGCTAATAAGATTTTCAACAAGCATACGGTTCTTCTCATCGGAAAACCACGCCCTTATGCTTGAGGCGACTTCGGGCCCGATACCCTCCACCAACATGAGATCATCTTCGCTTGCACCCATGATCCGTTCGATAGAACTGAGGTGATTTGCAAGCACCTGGGCCGTCACCTCGCCTATGTGTCTGATGCCAAGGGCGTAAAAGAACCTGGCGAGGGTGGTCTTCTTGCTCTTTTCTATACCTGAAAGGAGATTTTGCGCCGATTTTTCCGCAAAACGCTCAAGCGAGGTCAGATCGCTCAGTTTGAGCGTATACAGGTCGGCAACGCTTCGAACAAGCCCCGCCGTTATCATCTGCTCGGCCACCTTGGGCCCAAGCCCGTCTATGTCCATTGATCCCTTGCCTGCAAAATGGACAAGCTGCTTTACAAGCCTTGGGAAACAGTCAGGGTTTGGGCACCGCCATACGGCCTCACCTGCCTTTTTTACAAGCCCTGAGCCGCAGACAGGGCATGTCAAGGACATCTGAAAGGCCGTTTCCGCACCGGTCCTCCGCTCCTTAAGCGGGCGGATAACCTCCGGGATTACGTCACCCGCACGCCTTATCATTACCCAGTCGCCAATTTTTATATCTTTTCTGCGGATTTCATCTTCATTGTGCAGAGTCGCACGGCCCACGACAACGCCGCCGACCCGCACCGGCTCCATTATGGCTATAGGCGTGACGGCACCTGTCCGTCCGACACTCAGCCGTATGTCCCTGATCATGGTCACGGCCTGGGCCGCCTCAAATTTATAGGCCACGGCCCAGCGCGGGCTTCTCGCCTTTGAACCAAGCCGTGCCTGGAGTTCTATGCTGTTGACCTTGACCACGACCCCGTCTATCTCATAATCAAGCCCTGCCCTCTTATCTCCTATCCGGCGCTGATAAAGTATCGCGGCGTCAATACCCAGGACCCTTTGAACCATAGGGTTTACCTTAAGCCCCCATCTCCTTAGCGTCTCAAGGGTCTCCCATTGGCTCTTGAATGCGTAGCCGTCAACCTGGCCTACGCCGTAGCAGAATATGTCAAGCGGGCGCGATGCGGTTATGCGCGGGTCAAGCTGCCGGAGGGAACCGGCGGCCGCGTTTCTCGGGTTTGCAAACCTGGACTCCCCCTTACCTTCCCGCTCCTCGTTAAGGGCCAGAAAGCCCTTTCTATTTATAAAGACCTCACCGCGCACCTCAAGGCGCCTTGGCGCAGCAGGGCCTCCGCCAAGCAATCTTAAGGGTATGGCCCTGATTGTACGTAGGTTACTTGTGACATCCTCGCCCGTATAGCCATCCCCCCTGGTCGAGCCCAAGACAAATACTCCGTTTTCGTACACCAGCTCAACTGCAAGGCCGTCCATCTTTGGCTCAACCGTATATTCAATCTCATCATTCGCCCCGAGGAACCGCTTTACCCTCCTATCAAAGTCCGCAACCTCCCCTTCGCTGAACGCATCATCGAGGCTCAACATCGGGATGGTATGCGGCAGGGTCTTAAATCTGTCGGACGGCGCGGCCCCGATCCTCTGGGTAGGGGAGTCAGGGGTTATGGCCTCGGGGTATCTTCCCTCAAGGTCCATAAGTTCGTGCATGAGCGCATCATAGTCTTCGTCACTTATCGCCGGCTGGTCAAGGACGTAATAGAGATAATTGTGGCGATTGATCTCCTGTCTGAGTCTTTCTATCCGCTCAAGGATATCCCGCTCGATCACTATCTCCCCCGCTTGAAGGTCAAACGCTTCAGGGCGCTTGTCTCTCCGGCCTTTGTTCCATGACCTCAAAATTTATATGTCTCCTGGCTATATTGACTCCCTTAAGACGCACCCTTATCGTGTCCCCGATCTGAAACACCCTTTTCCGCCTTTGTCCCACAAGTCTGTGTCTTGTCTGATCAAAGATATAATAGTCGTCAGCAAGGTCAACAAGCCTCACCGCCCCCTCGATAAAGACATCCTTCAGCTCCACGAAGAAACCAAACGAGGCGACCCCGGATATGACCCCTTCATAGGCCTCGCCTGTCTTGTCCGCCATGAACCTGACCTTGAGCCTGTCTATCATCTCCCGCTCGGCCTCCATGGCACCCCTCTCTCTCTGGGAACAACTTCTGCCAAGCTCGGCGAGCGTCTCTTCGGAATAAACGGGTATCCTTTTGCGGCGCCCTATGTTTGCGGCAAGTATCCTGTGCACGACCAGATCCGGATACCGGCGGATCGGAGACGTAAAATGCAGATAATGGGTCGAAGCAAGGCCGAAGTGACCTATATTAACCGGCGAATACACGGCCTGCTGCATGGTTCGAAGCAATACTGTGTTGATAACGTATTCGACAGGTGTGCCATCCGCCCTTGAAAGCACGTCCTGGCACCATTTGGGGCTCATCTCGTCAGGAAACGTGACATCAAGGCCAAGGCTGTTGGCAAACGATATGAGGTCGTTAAGGCGTAGCCTGTCAGGCTCCTGGTGCACCCTGTAAAGGGTCGGCAGGCTGTTATTTGCAAGATACGCCGCCACGGCCTCGTTTGCAGCGAGCATGAACTCTTCTATGATCCTGTGGGCCACGTTTCGCTCACGTTTTACGATATCCTCAAGGTCTCCGCGCAGGCCAAGAATTATCTCGGGCTCGGGCAGGTCAAAGTCAATGCTGCCCCTTTTAATCCTTTTCGCATGAACGAGAAGGGCTAGCTCCTCCATCCACCGGAGCCCCTTGATAAACTCGCGGTCCTCCGGCCCGGCTTCATTTTCCTTGCGCTTTAAGAGGTTACTCACCTCTGTGTATGTGAACCTGCGGTGGCTTTTTATCACAGCCCTTGAAAAGAGAGCGCGCCTTACATTTCCCTCTTTATCGAAGCCTATCTCAACAGCCATGGCCAGGCGGGCCTCGCCTGGAACGAGGCTGCAAAGATGATTTGACAGGGCCTCAGGCAACATCGGTACGACCACGCTCGGGAAATAGACACTTGTGCCCCTTTTCTGGGCATCGGCATCTATGGCTGAACCGTCTTTTACATAGTGATTAACATCGGCTATGGCTACGGTAAGGACATATCCGGTCCTGGTCTTTTTTACGCAGACCGCGTCGTCAAAATCCCGCGCATTCTCGCCGTCTATTGTTACAAGCGGGATCAAACGCAAATCCTTTCTGCCCTCGATATCCTCCGGCAGGATGGCTGTCGTCAGCCCATCTGCGTCTTTAAGGGCCTCAGGCGAGAATTCATGAGGAAGTTCGTATTTGTTTATGACGATCTTGGTCTGTACGTTCAGATCGTTCGGGTCCCCCAGCACCTCCACCACCCGCCCTTCAGGGTTTCTCCCCTCAAAAGGATACTCGACTATCTCGGCGACCACAGCCTCACCGTTTTTTGCCTTGAGTGTCGCGTTTCTCGGTATGGTCACCTCGAAGGTGAGGCGGTCGTCTTCCGGGACGACGATCGCTATGCTCTTGCCTCTGCGAAAGATTCCGACCACCCGCCTTGTTTTTCTCTCGAGTATCCTTAGGATCGAACCCTCCCGCCGCCTCGCCGGGCGGCCGTGCTCTATCCGCACGATCACCCTGTCGCCGTGCATAGCGCCTTTCAAGGCCTTTGGAGGGATGAAGATGTCAGGCCCTTCACCTTCTTCAGGTGTCACGAAACCAAAGCCGTCAGGGTGCATGGATATACTGCCGGTGACAAGGTGCATGAGGCTTGAAAGCCCATATCTGTTACCCTTGATCTCGACGACCATGCCCTGGCAGACGAGGTCTTCCATGACTACTTTGACATCATGTCTTTCCTTTTCGCTAAGTTTGCCGAGCTTGCTGATTTCCTTTAAAAAAACTGGGCGGCCCGCCTCTTTCATGACCGCCAGTATGCTTTGAGAAAGAGGACTTATCTTAGGCCTTGATTGAGGATCTCTTAACTCTTTGGTCTCTTTTGCTCTTTTTTTCTTTGTCATTTTGCGATTATACGGTTAATGCCATACTGGGTCAATCTACATAAACCAATATGAGCAACACAACGTCTTGACCGGTGCAGGCGGCCAATGTGCATCCGGCGAATCAACCGAAACCAATGATTATCCAAAACCCCGCCCGCGCCGGCCGTCCTTAAAGATTGAATCATGCATTAATCTCCTGTTTTTTGCAGCATACAGAATTGACAGTTAGAAGATAAAGAGTTACGAGAAAACGGAAAAAGATACGCAAGACACCACGTCCAGATCACGAACGATTTTAAAAGAGGATGCGCCATGCCGGATGAAAAGCGGTTGGACCTTGGCAAACTTAGAACCAAACTGAAAAAACATATAGAATCCGCGGTCCCAGGCATCAATATTGACTATTGCCTGACATGCGGTCTTTGCGCAAGCGGCTGTCCCGCGACCGACATAGAAGGCCTGGATCCCAGAAAATTCCTGAGGCTCTTGGTCTTGGGGCAGGACGAAGAAATACTAAAGACCAACTGGATATATGCCTGCACCATGTGTCAAAGGTGCAAATACGCATGCCCGATGGGCATCGATGTCGGACGCATTGTCTATGAGATACGAGGCATGAGGCCCAAGGAACAACGGCCCAAGAACCTCCAGCGCTCATGCGATCTGCAAAAGGAAAGCAACAGTACCGGCATTCCAAACGAAGACTTTGTCTGGGTGGTGGGGGATGTGCTTCAAGAGGTGCGCAATAACGAGCCTGGATGGGCCAATCTCGCTGCGCCGATAGACAAGGCCGGGGCCATGTATTACCTCAACCAGAACGCAAAGGAGCCGACGGTCGAACCGGAGGAAATGGTCCCTCTGTGGAAGATACTTGGTGCCGCGGGAATCGACTGGACATATTCATCAAAGTGGTGGGATGGCGCAAATTACTGCCTTTTTACCGGGGACGCCATGGACTGGGAGATGACGGTCCGCAGACAGGCCGAGGTGGTGGACGGCCTTGGCTGTAAATATTACATAAACACCGAGTGAGGCCACATGTTTTATGCAACCCTGGAAGGGTTGCGAAGATTCAACATACCGCACAAGTTTGAATTTTTAAGCATCATAAGCCTCTACGCCCAGTGGATAAGGGAAGGAAGGCTCAAGGTCGATCCGTCGTGGAACAATGAGGGGCTCAAGTTTACGGTCCAGGACCCGTGCAAGCTGGTAAGACAGGGCCTCGGAGACCGGGTGGCCGATGATTTAAGATTCACAATAAAAAAGGTCGTGGGTGAGGAAAATTTCATAGAACCCTGGCCGAACAGGTCCAACAATTACTGCTGCGGCGGAGGCGGAGGCGCGCTCCAGTCAGGCTTTGTAAAAAACCGCAGGGACTACGGGAAGATAAAGTTTGAGCAACTCAAAAGAACAGGGGCGGACGTTGTGATCACGCCATGCCACAACTGCCACGGCCAGATCATGGACATATGCGATTTTTACAAAGGCAAGTGGAAGACCACCCACCTCTGGAATTGGATAGTAAAGGCGCTTAAGAGGTAATGTCATGAACCCAAAGGGATCAGTGCTGGTTGTAGGGGCTGGGATTGCAGGGGTCCAAGCGGCCCTTGACCTTGCCGATGGAGGCTATTATGTGCACCTTGTCGAGCGGCGTCCGGCCATCGGCGGCGGGATGTCGCAGCTTGACAAGACATTCCCGACAAACGACTGCTCCGCCTGTATACTGTCTCCAAAACTGGTTGAATGCGGGCGTCACCTAAACATCAATCTCCTTACACTTTCAGAGCTTGTCTCCATTGACGGGGAGCCTGGCGATTTCAGGGCCGTTGTGAGACAACACCCAAGATATGTTGACACAGGGAAATGCATAGCCTGCGGACTCTGTGCAGAAAAGTGCCCCAAGAAGGTAAAAAATGAATTTAACATGGGCCTTTCCGAAAGGAAGGCTGCTTATCTGCTGTATCCCCAGGCGGTACCGCTTAAATATGCCATAGATTCAAAAAACTGCATCTGGCTTAACAAACCTGGGCGCTGCGGGGCATGCGCCAAGGCCTGCCCGGCCGGCGCGATAAATTTTGATGACGCCCCGAAGGACCACCTTCTTGAGGTGGGGGCCGTGGTCCTTGCCCCTGGTTTTTCTCCGTTTGACCCATCGGCGCTTGATTTCACAGGCTATGGCCGTGTCCCGAACGTGGTCACTTCCATGGAATTTGAACGGCTTCTTAGCCCTTCCGGCCCGTGTCTCGGGCACATGGAGCGGACGAGCGACCACAAAGAGCCAAAGCGCATCGCATGGCTCCAGTGCGTGGGCTCAAGGGACATAAACAAGGCCTGCCACGGCTACTGTTCATCCGTATGCTGCATGTACGCCATCAAACAGGCGGTGATTGCCAAGGAACATGCAACAGGCGGCGGGCTTTCGGCCCATATCTTTTTCATGGATATGCGCACCCACGGCAAGGGTTTCGAGGGCTATTACAACCGGGCGCAGACCGACGGGGTCGTGTTCCACAGATCCCGCGTCCACAGCGTTATTCCGGGGAAAGACGACAACCTTATCATCCGTTACGCCGATGAACATGGAAAGGCGGCTGAAGAGGAATTTGACCTTGTGGTCCTATCCGTCGGGCTTGAACTCAACAGGAACGCCATCTCCCTCATGGATAAGCTTGGTGTCGGGTTCGATAGCGACGGCTTTATCGTCACTGCGCCGTTTGCCCCTGTCTCGACAAACCGGCCGGGCGTATTTGTCTGTGGAGCGGCCTCCGAGCCAAAGGACATACCTCAGTCAGTAGTCGAGGCGAGCGCCGCGGCCCTTGAGGCCGAAAGGCTCCTTGCCGAGGCTAGGTGGAGCAAGACCAAGACAAAGGAATTCCCTCCCGAGAGGGATGTGCGCCCTGAGCCGCCCCGAATCGGTGTCTTTGTCTGCCACTGCGGGATCAACATCTCAAGCGTGGTGGATGTAAAGGCCGTAACGGAATACGCGAAGGGGCTGCCCAACGTGGTCTTTGCCCAGGACAACCTCTTCACCTGTTCCCAGGACACCATCAATCAGATGAGCGAGACCATAAGAAGGGAACGCCTGAACCGCGTGGTGGTCGCCTCATGCAGCCCAAGGACCCACGAGCCGCTCTTTCAGGAGACCTTGAGGGAGGCCGGCATCAACAAATACCTCTTTGAGATGGCGAATATCCGCGACCAGGACTCATGGGTCCACAGGGATGCGCCAAAGATGGCGACCTTGAAGGCCAAGGACCTTGTCCGCATGGCGGTTGCAAAGGTTAGAGGCGATGAGCCCCTCCCCTACAACAGCGTCCCTGTCACAAGGGCCGCCCTTGTCGTCGGGGCAGGTGTGGCCGGAATGACCGCCGCCCTATCCCTTGCCGATCAGGGCTTCAAGGTCCATCTGGTTGAACGGAAAGACAGGCTCTGGGGACATGCAAGGAAATTTTACCGCACCTGGCAGGGGGACGAAGTCAGGCCATATCTCGAGGATATGTCAAGGGCGATTGAGTCACACTCCAAGATCGAACTTCATCTCAACACAACCATAGAGGATGCGTCAGGCTCTGTCGGCCAGTTTAAAACAAGCCTCTCTGACGGAAGCCTTATCGAGCACGGTGTGGCGATACTAGCCATCGGGGGCGAATCCTTTAAGCCGAGGCAAGGAAAGTGGAATTATCTCTATGGCCGCAATCCCAATGTCCACACGCTTCTAGAGCTGGACAAACGGTTTATTGAAGGAGATCAAGACCTAAAGGGACTTGGGCAGGCAGTATTCATCCACTGCGTGGGTTCGCGTGTCCCGGAGCGGCCCTATTGCAGCCGCGTGTGTTGCACACATGCCATAGATCAGGCCCTTAAGCTCAAGGAGCTGAACCCTGAGATGGACATATTCATGCTCTACAGGGACATCCGAACCTATGGAAAGCGCGAAAGGCTCTATCAGGAAGCGCGCGGCAAAGGGATCGTGTTTGTGAGATATGATCTTGAGCACCTGCCGGAGGTGAGGGATGAAGGCGGCAGGCTTTTGGTCAGGGCCCATGACCCGGTGCTCGACAGGTATATAAACCTCCATCCCGATCTCCTGGTCCTTGCCTCTGCCGTGGTGCCGCGTGACGACATGGGCAGGCTTTCAAAACTGTACAAGTGCGCGGTAGGCGCCGAGGGCTTTTTGCTTGAGGCCCATATGAAACTTAGGCCGGTTGATTTTGCCACGGAGGGCGTGTATCTGGCAGGGCTTTGTCACTACCCAAAGCCTATTGACGAGACTATCGCCCAGGCAAAAGCGGCGGCCGCACGTGCAGCAATAGTTCTTTCAAAAGAGGCTGTTCCTGCCGAAGGCGTCACTGCCCAGGTGAACCCCGCAAAGTGCACAGGTTGCGCTGTCTGCACTCAGGTCTGCCCGTATTCGGCCATAAACATAGACCCTGCCACGGCCAAGGCCGTTGTGAATGTCGGGCTTTGCAAGGGATGCGGGGCATGTGTGGCCTCATGCAGGTCAGATGCGGCAAGCCTTAAAAACCTTGGTAACGAACAGATTATGGCGGCTATCGAGGCGGCTACTGAAGATGTGGTGATCGGACCGGAGGGACTGGTTTAAAGACATGGAAGATAAGAATTTGCAGTCTGGCACAAATTTGGCAGCCTCTCCCACCGCCAATTGGGAGCCGAGAATAGTGGCCTTTTTATGCAACTGGTGCAGCTATGCAGGGGCTGATCTTGCAGGTGTAAGCCGCTTTCAATACCCCCCTAACATAAGGATCATACGGGTACCATGCTCAGGGCGCGTCTCAGCCAATATGATCCTTGATGCCTTAAAGGCAGGGGCCGACGGGGTGCTGGTCTCAGGCTGCCATCCCGGCGACTGCCACTATATTAGCGGGAATCTCCATGCAAGGCGCAGGTTCGGGTTGCTTAAGAATTTTTTGGAGTTTCTTGGGATTGAGCCAGGGCGGATAAACTTTTCATGGGTCTCAGCCTCTGAAGGGGAGCAGTTTTCAGAGGTGGTAAAAAAGGTGACAGGCCGCGTGAAGGCCCTCGGACCAACCAGGAGACTGGTAAAGGAAATAAGGATCGACTAGGACATGTCTGATACGAACGCAAAGATTACGGAAGAAATCAGGGCAAAGGCGAGAGAGCTTCTCTCATCAGGCGAGATAGCGGCCTTTCTGGGTTTTACCAGCGGCAGCCTGCCCATGACCACCAGGCCGTTTGTGGCAAAAAGGCCCGGGGATGCGGACAAGCTCATCTGGAACAGCTTCTGTGTCATGAACCTTGCAAACTACCTCCCGGCCCTTTTGGAATCCCTTGAGCCTCCTAGAGGGCCAAAAGATCCACCGCCTGCCGGGCCATTGCCAAAGGTCGGTGTAGTTGCTACAGGCTGCTGTTCCAGGAATATCGTGGTCCAGATGCAGGAAAGGCAGGTTGACCGAAGCCGCCTTGTAATCCTTGGGGTCTCAAGCCGAGGCATGGTGGACAGAAAAAAGGTCATGGCGGCGGCGGAAGGCCGTGAGCCGCTCAAGGTCGAGGAAGGCGGCCACACGCTTAAGGTCTCGGGCCGTGATTATGAACTTGAGATAGACCGCTGGTCTGCGGTACGCGACAACTGTCTTACCTGTGCGCACAATAACCCTGTAATATCCGACTACCTCATCGGACCTGTTTCAAACAGGGATGTCAAAGACCGGTTTGCACAAATTGAGGCGATTGAGGCCATGCCGGCTAACGCGCGCTGGAAGTGGTTCACGGATGAAATAGCCTCATGCATCCGCTGTTACGCATGCAGAAACGCATGCCCGCTCTGCTACTGCCCGACCTGTTTTGTTGACGACTCGAGGCCGCAGTGGGTCGGAAAGTCAACGGAACCCGCTGACACCGCGCTATTTCACATACTCAGGGCATTTCACTGCGCAGGACGCTGTACCGACTGCGGGGCGTGTGAGAGCGCCTGTCCAATGGGGATAAAGATGAGGCTCTTTACCAGAAAACTTTCAAAGGACGCATTCAATCTCTTTGGCGCGGAGGCCGGGCTTGACCCACAGGCGCAGCCCCCGCTTGCGACATACCGGCCCGACGACCCCGAGGAGTTTTTGATAGTCGAGGAGAAAAAGTAACATGAATATCCTAAGACTCGATATAAACGGACTCCTTGATTGCCTATCCTCCTGGGCGGGCGGGCAGGAACTCTACGGGCCTGTTAAAGACGGCTGGCGGCGTATCAGCCGAGACGGCCTTGAAGCAGTCGTTTCAATCCCGCCGGGCGCGCCCAAGGCCCCTATAAAGACCTTTTTTCTGGCGCAGCCAGAGACCCTTTTCACCTTTTCAGCAAGACACGGAGACGATGACGCCTGGATCCCCACGCCACCGAAAGAGGCCCCAAATCGGCGTGTGCTATTTGGTGTAAGGCCGTGCGATGCGAGGAGCATCGCACTAAACTCAATGCCTTACAGGGATGACCCCTATTACCAGGCCAGAATGGATAAGACTGCGGTAGTCGGGCTTTCCTGCAATGAGACCTGCAGTACATGTTTCTGCAAGTCGGTGGGCGGCTCACCCTACGGCACAGAAGGGCTTGACATACTTCTTACCAAGGCGGACGGCGGTTTTATAGCCGAAGTCCTGACCTCCAAGGGAGAAGGGCTCCTTGAAAAAGGAACTGGTACGCCGGCAGGCGATGGAGACATGGCCCGCCTTAAGGCGCTCAGGGATGCCGCCCAGGCCGGGACGTCTGATACCCAGGCGCTCTCGGCCTCATTCAAGGCAAAGAATCTCATGCAGCTATACAACGCGCGGCTGTGGCAGGGTCTTTCCGAACCATGTCTAAACTGCGGGGCCTGCACCTTTCTATGTCCGACCTGTTACTGTTTTGACATCCAGGATGAGGTAGTAAGGCAGGCGGGCAGAAGGATCCGCTATTGGGATTCCTGCATGTTTCCGCTCTTTACTCTTCATGCCTCTGGCCACAACCCAAGGGGCGAGAAGATCAAAAGGGTGAGAAACCGCTTTATGCACAAACTTAAATATTTTACCGAGCGCTTTGGCGCCCTCTCCTGCGTAGGTTGCGGCCGGTGCATCCGTGAGTGCCCTGTCAATATTGATATACGCGAGGTCATCCGAGACCTTTTAAGTGTGGAGTAAGAGATGACGAAAAACCCTTATCTTCCATATCCGGCCCGCATAGACGATGTAGCCGTTGAGACCGAGGATGGCAATATAAAGACATTCAGGATCGTGTTTGAAAATGAAAGGGACCGCGCAACTTGGCGGCACACACCCGGCCAGTTCGCCATGCTGTCCATCGCCGGTAAAGGCGAGATCCCGATCGGCATAGCATCCTCGCCTACGGAAGAAGGCTTTGTCCTCTTCACGGTCAACAGGGCCGGGGTCGTCACCACAGCGCTACACCAGATTGAAAAAGGGACGAGAATAGGGATCCGCGGACCGCTCGGAAACGGATTTCCTGTAGACGGCGCTATGAGGGGCAAGAACATATTGATTATCGCGGGCGGTTTTGCATTCACCACCCTTAGGGCCACACTGATCTATCTCCTTGCACATCGTGCAAACTATGGAAAAATCACCGTGGTTTACGGCGCACGGACCCCTGGGATGCTCCTTTACAAGGATGAATTCAAGGCATGGCAGGGGCTTGACGGCCTCGACCTGAACGTGACAATTGACCGGGAGGCCCCTGGCTGGAGCGGGCTTGTAGGTTTTGTCCCGACCATCACGGAAAGGGTCGCGCCATCCCCTGAAAACGCCGCGGCGCTCATCTGCGGCCCGCCGATCATGATCAAATTCACCATGCCTCCTCTTGAAAAAATCGGCTGGCAGGACGATCAGGTCTATCTCTCCCTTGAAAACCGCATGAAGTGCGGCCTTGGCGTATGCGGCCATTGCAATGTAGGCCCTGTCTATGTCTGTAAGAACGGGCCGGTCTTTACAAGGGAGCAGGTAAAAAAACTGCCGATCGAATTTTAGTAAGATGATGCCTTCGATGGACATGTCTCTTCTGAAGAGGCTTACAGGGGCCCCCGGTGTCTCGGGCTTCGAGGCCCCTGTAAGGAAAATTGTAAGGGATGCATTAAAAGGCCTCTCCACGGATTTTTCCACAGACCAGATGGGCAATCTCACGGCAAGGGTCCCCGGGCCCGGCCCAAAGCTCCTTCTTGACGCCCATATGGATGAAGTCGGTTTCCTGGTGCGGCATATCGACAAAGACGGCTTCCTGCGCCTCATATCCTTAGGCAGCATCGATCCAAGGGTCGTTTACGGTCAAACCATGATAGTCCACGGTGCCAAACTCCTGAGGGGCATAGTCGGCTCCGTGCCTCCGCACATCCTTGGCGGTGACGATGAAAAAAAGAAGACCGTCCCCATGGAAGAACTCTTTGTGGACCTCGGCCTTCCGGCGGAAGAGGTAAGACGTCTTGTAGCAGTTGGAGACCCTGCCATGTTTGATTCGCAGTGGCATGAAAACGCCCATTCCATCCAATCAAAGGCTCTGGATGACCGCATTGGACTCTTTATTATGATAGAGGCGCTAAGGGAGGCTGTGCATGAGAAGAAGGATCTCCCGTGCGACCTCTATCTCCTGGCATCCGCCCAGGAGGAGGTCGGTTTAAGGGGTGCAGGCCCAGCCGCCCGGAGGATGGAGCCAGACCTTGTGCTTGCCCTCGAAGGCACGGTTGCCAACGACCTTCCTGGCGTGCCGGACCATCATATCCTCTCGCGCATCAACAAGGGACCTGAAATAAGGCTCAGTGACGCAAGGTTTCTTGCTGACCGGGCCTGGGCTGGGTTCATAATCTCACTTGCACAAGACGCCGGACTCCCGCATCAGGTAGTGGTCAAGAAGGCCGGCGGGACCAACGCCGCAGCCCTCCAGGTCGAAGGACAAGGTGCCAGGGCAGCAGCCCTTTCCGTGCCGGTAAGATATATACACGCCCCTACCGGGATTACTTCGATACCGGATATAGCCGCTGCAATCTCCTTAACTGCACGCGTCATATTGAACGCCGGCAGGTTTTGGAACGAGGTCTCTCCTGACAAGGCAGGATGACAAGACTCAATGTTGTCTGATTTACAGATTTGAGATATTATTTTTTCAATAATTAGACATTACTCCCCGATTAAATGGAGCTTTATATGGCAGAGATCAGAAGCGCCCTGGAGATCGCTATGGAAAAGGCCGGACAATTGGGCATGGCCGATAAAAAAGACATCGAAACAGAGGACCTTTTCAACAAAGGAAGACGCCTCGCTGCGAAATTCATAAGCGGCGAAGAGAAAGACCTCATGTCAGGGCTCAAGGATGTAAGGGCCGACGATCTCAACCATGTCATTGGCGGCGCTGTCGAGGTTATCTTAAGAAATATAACACTTCCAAGAGACAAGGGCCAGTGGTCTTCCATAAATAAGGCCCTATCGGGGATCGTCATGCTAAAGGGCAGCCCGGTGAAACAGATTGTTTCTCAGATCGAGCAACTTCTCAAGGGTTACGAACAGACAATTGGCCGCTATCGTGAACAGCTCAAGGCCCAGATGCAGGGAAAGCTTGGCGGCATCCAGCAGACCCTTGCCAAGCAGTATGGAGCTGCGGCTGCGGCGTCGATAGATGTTGAGGCCCTTCCTGAATTCCAGAATGAATGGTCAAGGCTTTCGTTAAGCATAAATGAGCAATTCAACCACCAGTTAAGCCAATTAAAAGCCCATCTGGCGCAATGAAAGATGTGTTAAACAACTGTAAAGGCAGGGCCGCAATATCTCCATTCCCTCACTCCATCGGTGAATATCCTATCAACCGCCGTCCGCGCAGGGCGCCCCTATCCCGCCCAGCCTTACGGAAAATCGTGCCGGAGTCTCATGGACGCCATAGGGCTTAAAAAGCTCCTCTTATCCATAAGCTCAGGCGAAATCTCTGTGGATGAAGGGATCGAGGCGCTTAAAAGGCTCCCTTTTGAAGACATAGGCTGCGCATGCCTCGACCACCACAGGTATATAAGAAAAGGATTGCCTGAGGTAGTCTATGGGCCAGGAAAGACCGTCAATCAACTTATTGATATAGTTTCAAAACTGGTTTCGGCCGGCGGGCCTGTACTGGCGACTAAAGTGACCAGAGACCAGGCAGAGGCAGTGGTGTCGTCGGTTCCGGGGGTCATATATCATGAATCATCCGGCGCATTAAGCTATCTAAACGGCTCCAGCAGACCCACGCCGAATGTAAAGGGCAGAATAGGGGTTGTGACAGGCGGCACCGCAGACATACCGGTCGCCGAAGAGGCATGTCTGACCCTGGAGATTATGGGGCATCCGTTTGACAGACTCTATGACGTAGGAGCAGCCGGGATACACAGGCTGCTATCGAGGCTTGACGTCCTGCAAAAGGCCAGCGTGCTGATCGTATTGGCCGGCATGGACGGGGTTTTACCAAGCATAACCGGCGGCTTGGTAAGCGCTCCGGTAGTGGCCGTGCCGTGCAGCACAGGTTATGGCGCGAATCTAGGAGGCATCGCCCCTCTATTGACTATGCTCAACTCTTGTTCTAGCGGTGTCGCCGTTGTCAATATAGATAATGGCTTTGGGGCCGCCGCCTTTGCGGCCCTCATAAACACCATAAAATGAATAAATTTTGAGGGTTGACCGGCTTTAGGCCTTATTATTTTTCTGCCTTCGCCCTTATCTTAAGCCTTTTCTCCCTCCTTTTTCGCCTTCTCTCTATCTCTCTTACCCTTTCGATCTTTTTATGCTTCGACATAAAATCTCTCCTTATTTTTTGATCAAAACGCCGCAATATTATAATTGAGAAAATCATACTTGCAATGACAAAACCCTTATCCTATGATAAGCGCAGATTGACCGATTGCTATGTGGCAACTATAAAAATTGCCCTTTTGACAGATGACTCTGCTGTCCGACTGTGAAAGGCGCATTCAAGAAATACACTTTCTAACTGCCGCCTAGACATTACAATGGAGCAAAATTTCTAATTTTTTAGAAGCGCCCCTGTAAATATTATAGATCGCGCGCAAGAGGATATTGTGAAGGTCAAAAACTGGATGACAAAAGATCCTGTCACGATAGGTCCGAGGGCCTCTTTAAATGAGGCGCTTGAGCTGATGCGGCGGCATTCAATACGCCACCTCCCGGTGGTGGAGGATGGCATCATGCAAGGCCTGGTGACAGAGAGCAATATACGGCAATACCTTTACCCCTCTTTATTGGAACAAGTGGCCGTTTCCGACATCATGATCGTAAACCCCATAACAGTTGACCCTAATGCAAGCCTTGATTCGGTTGCCAGACTTATCCAGCATTACAAGATCGGAGGCCTTCCAGTGCTTGAAAAGAGACAGCTGGTCGGCATAATCACCAATACCGATATAGTCGGGGCATTCATCGAATTCCTTGGCCTCTTGAAAAAGAGTTCAAGGCTTGATGTGGTCCTGTCCGAAAAAGACGGCACGCTCGACGACGTAATAAGACTGATAAGGGAAATGGGTGGAAAGGTGTTAAGCGTGGTGGTTGACGCGCAATCACCGAGAAAAAAAGTACATTACATAAGGCTTGAAAAAGGCGATCTGGCGCCCATAGTCCAAGCCCTGGAAGAAAGGGGCCATAAGGTCCTCTCCATGTTGGATTAAGGAGGCTCGCCCATGGCGCAGCACTATCAGGTAACCAAGACCTTCCATGAAATAAACGAAAAGATCCGCTCGGGCAAGGCGGTTGTAGTCACAGCCGATGAGATGACAGGCATTGTCAAGGCCCATGGTGAGGTCAAGGCGGCCAGGAGGGTCGATGTCGTGACTACCGGAACCTTCTCTCCCATGTGTTCATCAGGGGCCTTCATAAATTTCGGCCACAGCGTTCCGGGCATCAAGGCATCCAAGGTCTGGTTAAACGATGTGCCTGCCTATGCAGGCCTTGCAGCAGTCGACATCTATATCGGTGCCACTGAGCCCGTGGAAGATGATCCCTTGAACAAGGTCTATCCTGGCGAGTTTCTTTACGGCGGCGGACATGTCATACATGATCTGGTCGCAGGAAAACCCGTGCAGCTAAGGGCCGAGGCCTACGGCACCCATTGCTACCCAAAACAACACCTTGAAAAACGGGTTACATTGCGCGATCTGCCGTTTGCACAGCTCTGCAATCCGAGAAACGCCTACCAAAACTATAACTGCGCCGTCAACGCCACCGGCAAGACCGTATACACGTACATGGGGACGTTGCGCCCAAATCTCGGCAATGCGAATTATTGCACATCAGGCCAGTTGAGCCCCATGTTTAACGACCCTCATTACCAGACCATAGGTATCGGGACCCGCATATTTCTCGGCGGCGGCCTAGGTTACATTGTATCGCCTGGCACGCAGCACAAGCCAAATGTAGAACGCACTGGAAAAGGCATCCCAAGGAGACCAGCCGGCACACTCATGGTTCTTGGTGACCTCAAGGCCATGCAACCAAAATGGCTTGTAGGGGTCAGCATATTGGGCTATGGTTGTTCTCTGGCGGTCGGCCTTGGAGTGCCTATCCCCATATTGAATGAAGAGATGGCCCTTAGGACCGGCATATCCGATGAAGACATAGTCACTCAAGTAGTTGACTACGGCAACGACTATCCGGAAGGCAAGGCCGCATCCCTCGCCGAGGTGACTTACTCCCAGCTAAAAAGCGGGGTTATAAATGTGGCGGGGAAGGAAGTGCCTACATCCCCGCTTTCAAGTTACGCCAGGGCCAAGGAGATCGCAGAGATACTCAAGTCCTGGATCGAACAAGGAAAATTCCTCCTTGGGGAGCCCCAGGAATTACTGCCTTCGGACATTCGATGAAAAGGTCTTATGATAATGCCAGCCCCCGTCAAGACGACCTAGTTAAATACATCAAAACCCTTAAAGGCGGCGTCGGCATAGCCTTTTCAGGCGGAGTGGACAGCGCTTATCTTGTGAAGGCGGCCCTGCTTGCAGGTCTGAATATATTGCCCCTTTTTATGCTTTCGCCATTTGTGCCGAAGAAAGAATGTAAATGGATGGATACAATATGCCGCCTTCTAAATATCATACCGCTAAAGGCTTACTGGAATCCTTTTAATGAGGTGAGAATCATAGAAAATTCTCCGATGCGTTGTTATTATTGTAAATTTTCTATGTATAGCAAGATAAAGAAGATATGCTACGAAAGGGGTATTAAACACCTGGCCGACGGCACCCAATGGGACGACCTTAAATCAATAGACAGACCAGGACTTGCGGCTGTAAGGGAACTTGGCGTCAAAACACCTCTGGCGGATATGGGTTTTGGCAAGATGGAAATAAGGCTCCAAAGCAGGGCGCTTGCAATGCCTACATGGGACCGGCCACCCCAATCATGCCTTGCAACAAGGGTAAGCCATGGGCGGCCTATCACACCGCAACTTCTAGGGCTTATCGAGGCCTCCGAAAGTCTCCTCGAGGGCATGGGCGCCAGTCAAGTCAGGGTCAAGATAGAAGAGGATAAGGTCAGGATCAGATGCGCCGAGAAAGACGCCAACACTATAAAAAGACACTGGAAAGAGATCGAAAAATGGATGGGCTCTACCGGTTTTGATGGTGCGATTCCTGGAGATATAGTGCTTGAGGCGATTTTTTAATTGTATTTTGTTATTTTTTTCTTGCTTCAAAGGCAAATTTTAGCTATTGAAGAAAAAGCTGTTGTTGATTTATTACAAAAACTAAAAATCGGGAGGACAGACATGAACAAAGGAGAACTTGTAGATCGCATGGCCAAAGCGGCGGGCATATCCAAGACGGCGGCGGACAAGGCCGTTACCGAATTTACCAGCGCAGTCACGGAGACCTTGAAATCGGGAGAAAAAGTTACGCTTATAGGTTTTGGGACATTTCTGGTATCTGAACGCAAGGCCAGAACAGGCCGCAACCCAAGGACTGGAGCCGCGTTAAAAATACCCGCAAAAAAAATGGTTAGATTTAAACCAGGCACAAAGTTGTCAGAATCTGTATAGGACGATCGTATCTTAAAAGACACCGGTTGTTGCCTTCCCTAGAGACCGGCTTGCACTAAAATAAATACTCGCGAATCTATCGGGGTCTTGGTTTTTTAATATAACAACCGGACTAAGACCCCCTATCTTTTTGCATAAAATCAATAAGTTAAATTATAGTCAAAAGGTACCCGATGTAATAGGACAAGATTCAAGTTATTGTGCTGTTTTGCCGATTCTAATTACAGATAAAATAAATTTAGGTAGATTCATATATTATTATGAACATTTCGCCATACCATATACAAAACGTCATAAGGTCCTACACCCAACACATAAAAAAAAGGAGAGGGCCTACAGAGAATCCCGGCCCTGACCAAAAAACCGACATAATATCCATATCAAATGAAGGCAGAGAGATAAATCTTGAAAAGATATCAAACGATGCCTTGTCTTTAGGAAATAAAAACGGAAACGACCTCGAAATCGCCAGACGGCTCATGGACAGACTCGGCGCTAAACTTAACAGCCGCACGGAACCTTCATCAGTGTCCTTACAGAATACAGGGTTTAAATTTAAAATAGTAAATTCGGCGAAAGAAGAGACCATAAAGGAACTCTCTCTTGACAATATCAAAAAAATATGGGCCAGTAAACAAACCATATAGCAAAAGAAAAAGAATAAGGGATAAATTTTATATTTTTAGATAGGAGAAAGGCCATGAAAGTATCTAATTTGAATCAAACGGCTCAGCAGCTAAGCGCGTATGTAAACAGTACACAGGGCACCCAGTCTGCGCATCGTCAAAACGGACAAACGCAAACGGACAAAAAACAATCCGGTGTCAACAATAAGGATATGGTAAACATATCGACCAGTTCCAGGATGCTCCAAAGGGCTGGCCGATTAAAGGCCGCGTCGGCGCCGGAAAGGACCGAAAAAGTCCAGGCTGTCGGAGAACAAGTGCAGTCCAATAATTACAAAGTAAATTCAACAAATGTAGCCGGCGCCATGATGAAAGATCTCATCAAAAATCTCGGCTAACCAACGCCTTTCCAACATTAGAGACATTTAGCCGATTAAGTATCCTTCGGCCTCATGTCTCTATTTTTTTGTCAAGACAACGCCATTTCTTTTATTTCGGCCCAATTGGCCCCCCACCCCACCTTCACTATAAGAGGCACTGAAAGTTCTACGGCCGACTCCATAATTCCTTTCACCATGCGCGCTATGTCTTCGGCCTCTGTGGACGGGACCTCCAACACCAATTCATCGTGTACCTGCAACAGCATCTTTGCGCCTTCCCTCAATAGCCCGAGGCCCTGGTGCACCCTTAGCATGGCAAGCTTTATGATGTCGGCGGCCGTTCCTTGAATGGGGGTATTAATGGCCGTCCTCTCGGCTGCCTCCCTTGTGGAACGGACAGGACTTTTTATGTCAGGTATATATCTCCTCCTGCCAAGCATGGTGGTTACATAGCCTCGCTCCCGCGCCTCCCGCACCGTATCCTCCATATATCTTCTGACGCCCGGATAGCGCCTGAAGTACTGATCTATA
Source organism: Deltaproteobacteria bacterium (assembly GCA_021787835.1). Classification (GTDB taxonomy): domain Bacteria; phylum Desulfobacterota; class Dissulfuribacteria; order Dissulfuribacterales; family Sh68; genus JAJYLJ01. Next base: position 21,417 of record JAJYLJ010000011.1, read on the forward strand.
AATTTTTGCGCCTGCTTTCTCTCAAGACCAAGTCCCTTGGCAAGTCCATAGGCGCTCATGCCATAGATGATCCCGAAATTTACCGTCTTTGCCATGCGCCTCATGTCGGGCGTTACAAATTCAGGCATGACGCCATAGACCTCGGCGGCTGTGCGGGTATGTATATCCTCACCCCTTTTAAACGCACGGATCAAGGCTTCATCACGGCAATAATGGGCAAGTACTCTTAGGTCTACCTGAGAGTAATCCGCAGAAAGCAAGAGAAAACCCGGCTTGGCAATGAAAACGGCCCTTATCCTCCTTCCCTCATCCGTCCTTACAGGTATGTTTTGTAGATTGGGGTCGCTTGAAGAGAGCCGTCCAGTGGCGGTGACGGTCTGGTTGAAGGATGTATGCACCCTGCCGGTCTCCGGATTTATCATGTTTTTGAGACCATCCACATAGGTGGATTTAAGTTTTACAAGATTTCTATAAGTCAGGACCTTTTGAGGCAGTTCATGGTGTGATGCAAGCTCGGTCAATACCTCGATGTCTGTCGAATAACCTGTTTTTTTGCGGGTCTTTTTGACCTGCGGCAAGTTCAGGCGCTCAAACAAGAGCTCAGAGAGCTGTTTGGTGGAATTTATGTTAAACGCCCCGCCTGCAAGGGCATAAATCTCCCTTTCGATTGACGCGATCCTTTCTTCAAACTCATGAGAAAGCCTGCCCAAGGCGCCCTTATCCACAAGTATGCCCGCCCTTTCCATGTCGGCGAGCACCCTTATAAGCGGCACCTCCAGGGTCTCAAACAGCCCCCAGAGGCCGGCCTCCTTGAGCCTTTTCCAAAGAATCACGCCTGCAAGCGCGGTTACATGCGCATCCTCGCAGGAATAGTCCCTGGCGGCGCCAAGAGTCACAAAGGCAAAATTTTTCATCTTCTTTTGCGACGCTGTAACATCTTTAAAAGAGATCATATGATGACCCAGAAGCTCGAGGGAGATCTCGCCCAAATTGTGTTGGTGTCTGGAAGGGTCCAGAAGATACGAGGCGATCATCGTGTCGCCTTCTATGCCGCTTAATTCAAGACCGTGGTTCTCAAGGACTATGAGGTCGTATTTGATATTCTGACCTATTTTTTTCACGCCCTCGTCTGAAAGGACAGGCCCCAATGCCTTGACCACTGCTCTAATATCCACCTGCGGTTCATCTGTTTTATGGCCTACCGGTATATAAAAGGCCCTCGGGGGTTCGACACATATCGATATCCCGACAAGATGCGCAAGCATCGGGGATTCGTGGGTAGTCTCGGTATCAATTGCAATATGCCCGGCGCGCCTGATCTCATCTGCCAGCCTGCGGAGCGATTCTTCCGACTGAATAAGTTCATAGGCATCAAATGAGAGTTTTTGATAAACGTTCGGCGACAAAGGGGTATGTATTTTTTTGCCGTTTGGAACAGGCTCCTTCAAAAAACTCGTAAATCCAAGTTCTTCAAATATCTCTCTAAGCCTTGTCTGCTGGGGCGGCATCCTCATGTATGACCCCATATCCATCGGAATCTCAACATCCTCAGAGAGTCTCACAAGATCGAGCCACAGGGGGATATTACCCCTGTTTTCCATCAAACTCTCCTTGAGCTTACCCTGCGGCAGTTCATCCAAACGAAGAAGCAGGTTAGCAAGAGATCCGTAGGTCTGTATGAGTTTTAGAGCTGTCTTGGGGCCGACTCCCGGGACTCCAGGGATATTGTCCGATGAGTCGCCTGAAAGCGCCATTACATCAAGGAGCCTTGGAGGTTCAAGACCGAATCTGGCCCGCACGGCGGCAAGATCTATGATCTCATCTTTCATGGAATCCCATATGGTTATGCGCTCATTCACAAGCTGTAAGAGGTCCTTGTCGCCGGATACTATCAGCACCGGCCTGTCTTTCATGCCGCGTGCAATGGTGGCAATGATGTCATCGGCCTCATATCCGGGCGCCTCAAGCTGTCTCAGGCCCAACGCCTCGACGATACTTCTTACATATGGCACCTGTATCGTGAGGTCCTCAGGCATGGCGGGCCGGTTTGCCTTGTAGCCCTTGTAGAGTTTGTGCCTGAATGTAGGGCCCTTTGCATCCCAGACCACGGCCACGAATTCAGGGTCTTTTTCACGGAGCACCTTCCAAAGCATAGTTGTTACGCCATAGGCCGCCTTGGTTGGAAGCCCTTTCCTGTTAGTAAGAGACCTCGCTATAGCAAAATAAGCCCTGTAGAGATATGAGCTTGCATCCACCAGAAAGATGGATGAGTCTGCGCTGGATGTCATTTCTTGTTCCATTCTTATTCCATGACGGCGGATTCTTTATGTTTGAATTTGACTTTTCTATATGAGTTAAGTATCCTGACACGCTTGAAAAGTAAAGTGGAGGGGTTTGACAATGTCATCAGTAGTGGTTGTCGGTACCCAGTGGGGCGACGAGGGCAAGGGCAAGATAGTAGATATCCTCACCGAATACGCCGATGTGATCGTAAGGTTTCAGGGCGGAAACAACGCAGGCCACACCTTGGTCGTGGATGGAAACAAGTTCATCTTCCATCTCATCCCGTCAGGCATCCTATATGAAGACAAGCTCTGCCTGATTGGCAATGGGGTGGTCCTTGACCCTGCGGCCTTTATAGATGAGCTTGAAGACCTCGGCAAGAAAGGAAGGACTGTTTCCCAGAAAAGACTTAGGCTAAGCCAGAATACCCATCTTATAATGCCCTATCACCAGGCCCTGGACCACGCAAGAGAGGCCGCAAAATCCAAGGGAAAGAAGATCGGGACCACCGGAAAGGGCATCGGCCCGTGCTATGAAGACAAGATGGCAAGGCAAGGGATCAGGGCGGCGGACCTTTTGGACCAGGCCCTGTTCAGGGAAAAACTTGAAGAAAACGTCAGAGAAAAAAACTTCCTGCTCACCAAGCTCTTAAATGCCGGCTCCCTGGATGTGGATGCCATATACGATCAGTACATGAGATATACAGAAAGACTCAGCGGCTTTATTGACGATGTCTCAGCCGTTATCGACAGCGCCAGAAAGGAAGGAAAAAATATATTGTTCGAAGGCGCCCAGGGCACCCAGCTTGACATAGACCACGGAACATATCCGTTCGTAACCTCTTCAAATACAATGGCGGGCGGCGCATGCTCCGGCGCCGGGATAGGACCGAGCAAGATCGACGCCGTAGTAGGCATATGCAAGGCATACACCACAAGGGTTGGAGCGGGCCCGTTTCCAACCGAGCTTAACGATTGTATAGGCGCAAGACTCCAGGAAAGGGGCGTGGAATTCGGCGCGACTACTGGCAGAAAACGCCGCTGCGGCTGGCTTGACGGTGTGGTTCTTAAAGACGCCGTCAGGATAAACGGCCTGGACTACCTGGCGATCACCAAACTCGACGTCTTAAGCGGCGTAAACCCTGTCAAGGTCTGCACCTCGTATGATGTAAGAGGACGCAGGCGCCACACAATGCCTGCAAACATCAAGGAGATACAAGATGCAACCCCAAACTACCGCGATTACGCGGGCTGGGGAGAAGACTTAAGCGGGTTGAGGTCCATGCACACCCTGCCCACGGCGGCGAGAGACTACATAAAGGCCATCGAAGATATGGCGGAGGTCCCTGTAATGCTCGTGTCCGTTGGGCCGTCAAGGAATGAAACCCTGCTCCTTGAAAATCCGTTTAAGAGGGCCTGAGTCCGTCGGCCTGATGCGTTTTACGTCCGGGCGTCCAAGTAGTGACCGCGGCCACGATATTGCAAGGGCGATGTGGCCGGATGTTACGCAGAAAGACTGGAATGACTGGCAATGGCAGTTTGTAAACCGTGTAAGCAGCATAAAGACCCTCGGAATCCTTCTTGGCCTCTCTGCCGACCGGCTCTCTGCATACGAAGGGCTTGTCTCCACCTATAAATATGCGGTAACCCCCTATTACCTATCACTAATAAACTGGCCGGATCCGCATGACCCAATAAAGAAGCAGTGTCTGCCCGATCTCAGGGAGACCACATTCAGGCTCCCAGGCTCGGACGAAGACCCGCTTGCAGAAGAAAGGCATTCGCCTGTGCCGGGCCTCATACACCGCTATCCAGACAGGGCCCTTGTGGTGCTTACCAACATGTGTGCCATGTACTGCAGACACTGCAACCGTAAACGCAACTGGAAAAATCAGGGTGAAAGGACGCTTGGCAGGGCCGCGCTGAATCGTATCATAGCATACATAAAAAACACACCTGTAATAAGGGAGGTAATTATATCGGGCGGGGACCCCCTCCTCGTGAGTTTGGGATTCCTTGACGAGATTTTGTGGGGGATAAGCGCCATACCCCATATAGATGCTATCAGGATCGGAACGCGCATTCCAGTTGTCATGCCGATGCGGATTACCGATGAACTATGTAGGCTCCTCTCGAGACGCAGACCCATATGGCTCAACACCCACTTTAACCATCCAGCCGAAATTACCGATGCCGCCATCTCAGCCTGTGATAAGATCCTGAAGGCCGGCATACCAATATCCAATCATACAGTCCTCCTCAAGGGTGTAAACGACTCGGCCCACACCATCTTGTCTCTTTGCAGGGCCCTTCAAAGGCACATGATAAGGCCCTATTACCTGTTTCACTGTGATGCCGTTACCGGCACCGACCACTTCAGAACCGGGATTCAAAAAGGGATAGAGATAATGAACGTCCTTCAAGGCAATCTGGGAGGGCTCGCCGTCCCTGATTACGTGGTAGACCTGCCAAGCGGTGGCGGAAAAGCGAGGGTAATGCCCTCACAGCTTGTGTCAATTGACGATAATATGGCCGTTTTTAAGACCTTTGAAGGCGGAGATATCCATTACCTTGCACCAAATGGAGCCGATTCCCGATAGAAGGCCGCGGAACAACCAAGGTATCCGGCAGACGTCCGCCTATTAGCCGCCTGCGCGGAATGCAACTGCCATGACCCATTAAAGACTTAGTAAAATTTTCCTTGGTACAGAGATCCCATTGATACGTTTACATAAAAAAAACTAATAAAAAATACAATATTGTGTAACTAATACCCCCAAGGAAGAAGTGGTATAAGTATTTTAGAAAATCTTTTCTTTAAAAAACGGATATATCATCTTCTTGTTTTGTCAATAAAACCAAACCAATTACCATGACGAAAACTGGAACGGCCTATCTTGATCCAGAATCTATCAAAGTCTTATTTTATTTTGCATATATTTCTTCCGCCCGCATATCGCCGGTATCATATTCTTGACCTCAAGACCACAGAGGTATGTGTTCATAACCAGAACACTTGATACATCACGCGGCCATGGCTGCCTGGATCTCGATTGCCTGCTTAAAGACTTTTGGACCACATGGCCCAAAGCCCATCCTGGCAAACAGGTAATTACGGCGAAAGACAGACTGTGCACATGACCGTCCAGCCTCGAAGGTGGAAGTGTGGCTCCCAAGGACAGGCAAATGGCCAGCCGTTTGATTTCCGCGTCACAACCGGTCAAGACCGGGGTAACCATACCAGCAGCCCTATTGTCAACAAAGATAACAAACAGTCCAAGGTTATCATAAAGGTCTTAGGATCTGGTTTCATCCGGACCCTAAGACAGAAAAATTCTTTACATACCTTTATCTTACAAACGAACAACAATAATCGGTAATGCTTCTTATCTTGAGGCTGAATTTAGAACTTGCCGGAACCTCGAACATATCCCCTGCCTTGATCGCCTTCCATTCATCATTGTTTGGCAGCAACACATCAAGCTCCCCGGAAATGACCTCCATAATTTCCTTGTCGCCGGTATTAAATTCGTATTCTCCGGGAAGCATGACTCCAAGGGTCTTCCTGGAGCCATCAGGAAAAATGACGGAGCGGCTGGCGACCTTGCCATCGAAATAAATATTCGCCTTTTTAATAACCGTAACATCCCTGAATTCAGACATGAGCGTTCCCTTTCTATTATTAATATTAACAGGCATTATAGCCCCATACGCAAAAAGCTCTAGGTATCCCTATCCAAATAAAAGCATCTCATTATACTTCTTACTTTTATTCTGCAATATACGCATGTCAGCCATTCCGTTACGGCCATCAAGGCGCTTTAACACACAAGACGCCTCGCGGCCGATATAAATTAATGCTAATATAGGACCTGGTTAAGACGGTTTTGCAAGACGACCGGCTTGGCAGACCGGATGCCATCAAGATTTGAATGCTACTATGGAGACAAGATGAAAAAGGCGGTCTTCTTTGACATGGACGGCGTTATACTAGAAAGTATGTCCTTTCACGTGCGCGCCTGGCTGGAGGCCCTTGGCGAAAAAGGAGTCAGCGTCCCGGAGGAGCTGATTTATCTGCATGAAGGGGCTATAGAACCCAAGACGGCTATGTCAATATTTGAAGAAAACGGCCTTCCAATGGATGAATACGGCTTTAAATGTCTATTCAGACGCCAGATGGAGATATTCACCGCATCTTACCAGCCTATGGTACGGCCCTATCCTGGGGTGGAGGGTATTATCGAGCGTCTTTCGGATAAAAACGTAAAGATGGCCCTGGTCACCAGTTCACACATGGAAATAGTCGATAAAATCCTCCCCGCCAAGATACTGAATCTCATGTCATATATAGTGACAGGCGATAACGGTATCAGGCGCAAGCCGTTTCCAGATCCGTATATCTCCGCCATGCAAGGCCTCGGATTTTCCGTTGATTCGTGTCTGGTGGTGGAAAACGCCCCAGCCGGCATAGCCGCCGCAAAGGCGGCGTCCATAAAATGCGTTGCAATCACCACAACTCTTAAACAAGAACACCTTTCCAGGGCCGATGCGGTCCTTTCTTCTCACGGGGAGCTTGAAGGCTACCTTATGAACTGGATTAAACAATAATAATCTTGATCGCGCCGCCGGTTTCAGACAAAAAAATTACCTGGCCCCAAAAACCCTTATCAGGTATTCTTTGATATAAAATTAAATATAGCCTTTATGCGTTGAATCAAAACCTTGCAATATTCACTATCAAATAATGAAAAGGAGGACGGCCATGAAGCGCCTGTTTATATTTTTTATCTTAATTCTGGCGATATCGACGCCCAAGATCAGCCTGGCGGAGGAGATAGGCGTCTATAAACGCGCAACCAACGCCTTGAAAGTATTGACAGAATTAAATGAAACCCCTGACAAGGGTATCCCGCAGGATCTTCTCTCAAACTGCGCAGGGATCGCCATATTCCCAAGGGTATTAAAGGCCGGTTTCATCATAGGCGCCAACTATGGAAAAGGGATATTGATTGCCAGAGACCCTAAAACCAACAAATGGAAAGGACCGACCTTTCTGACAATTGGCGGAGGCAGCCTCGGCTGGCAGATAGGCGTGGAGGCCACTGACTTTGTCCTGGTGATTATGAATGAAAACGGAGTAAAGGCGTTTCTCAATAACAACCTGACACTCGGAGCCGGTCTCTCTATAGCCGCGGGCCCTGTAGGGAGAAAACTTGAGGCGGCGACAGATGCAACCCTGAAGGCAGAGGTCTATTCCTATTCAAGATCAAAAGGGTTCTTCGCCGGCATATCACTTCAGGGGACCTATATCTATAATGACTATGATTCGAATCAGGCCTTTTACATGCATCCGTATCTGCCAAGCGAGATATTGTTCGGAAATATTAAAAATGTCCCTGAAGAGGCGCAGGCGCTTTTGGACTATATGAATAAACACTATTAACAGTGAAAGTCTTGATGATATGCGCGGCAACCGCCTGCGGAAGGATAGGGCCTGTTCCTCCAGGCAGCATCTTGGACCGGGGACGTCTTGAAGAAATGCGCATGAGGACCGACGCCAGTCTTATGGGCGCAGGCAC
>JAJYLJ010000107.1 GCA_021787835.1 Deltaproteobacteria bacterium
TTACGGCCTCTTGCGGGTCTTCCGTAAGGGTGATGGGGAGAGAAGCGTCTTTTTTTGCGGCATCCAGTATCCCATGATCCGGGAAATAGCCCTGCGGGCAGGCAAGCGTAAGCTCAAAACCAAGGCGGGATGCGGCCTGTATCCAAGAGTGGGCGACATTGTTGCCGTCCCCAAGCCATGCGACCTTCAGGCCCTTCATCCGCCCCTTGCGTTCCATCACGGTCATCACGTCGGACAAGACCTGACAGGGGTGATTCCGGTCGGTAAGGCCGTTGATGACGGGTATATCCGACCACCTAGCGAGCTCGTCCACTATCTCCTGCCCGAATGTACGGACCACCAGGCAGTCAAGGTATCTGGAAAGGACCCTGGCCGTATCCTTGAGCGGCTCGCCGCGCCTCAACTGAAGGTCCCTCGCCGGCATGAAACTGACGCTGCCGCCAAGGTGAAACATGGCGGCCTCAAAGGAGATTCTCGTCCTGGTGGAAGGCTTTTCAAACAGGAGCCCCAGGACCTTGCCGACCGCAGGCCTGTGCGGGAGCCCGGCCCTTTTGTGACCTTTAAGCGAAATGGCGCGGGCTATGAGGCCCGTGAGTTCATCCGCGGTCAGATCGGAGACCGTAAGATAGTGTCTAGGTTTGTCTGAATTGGAATTTAGTTTATTAAACGATCCTTTCATGGCATGTCCCGGCAGAATTATTTTAGGGCGGCGACCCTTTTTTTAAGGGCCTCGAGCAGGAGATCTATCTCTTCCTTTTCAATTATAAGCGGAGGCACGAGACGAAGGACCCTTGCGTGACTCAAGATAGTCAAAAAACCATCCTCTAAAAGTCCCGTAGCAAGGTCAGGGACGGGGTGCGCAAATTCAACGGCCTGTATGAGACCAACACCCCTCACGTCCGCTATTTTATCTCTATATGAAGTGGCCAGGGATCGAAGGCCCTCCTGCAAATATGCGCCTGTGTCCTTCACTTTGTCCAAAAAGCCAGGCCCGGTCATGACCTCAAGCACGGCCTTGGCTGCGGCGCACGAAACCGGGTTCCCGCCAAAGGTGGATGCGTGGCTGCCAGGCGGAAGGTGGACCATGGCCTCATCCCTGGCCAGCATGGCCCCGATGGGAAGCCCCCCTCCCAGGGCCTTTGCAAGACACACGACATCAGGTGTCACACCTGTCTGCTCATAGGCGAAAAGGGTCCCGGTGCGGCCGACGCCCACCTGCACCTCATCGAACATCAAAAGGATGCCGCGCTCATCGCAAAGACGCCTGGCCTCCATTAAAAATTCTTGGCTCACAGGCCTTACCCCGCCCTCTCCCTGTATGGGCTCAATCAGGATAGCGGCTGTCCTCGGCCCGACCGCAAGCCTCAACGCCCCCACGTTGTCCATAGGCACATGGAGGAAACCTGCCGGAAGCGGCTCGAAACCCCTCTGATAAACAGACTGGCCCGTGGCTGTGACAGTGGCAAGGGTGCGGCCGTGGAAAGACCCCTCGAGACAGACGACCTCATAACAGTTTGATCCGTAAAGATCGTGACCCCGGCGCCTGGCAAGCTTTACGGCGGCCTCTACCGCCTCGGCCCCTGAGTTACAGAAAAACACCCTGTCGGCAAAGGAGTGCCTGACAAGGCATTCTGCAAGCTCCATCTGCGGCCTGGTCCAGTAAAGATTCGAGACATGGATCAAGGTCTCAAGCTGGGAGCGCGCCGCCTCTATAACCCTTGGGTGGCAGTGCCCAAGGCTTGAGACCGCGATACCGGCCGCAAAATCAATATACTCGCGGCCCCGATCGTCCCATAGCCTGCACCCGCCGCCCTTGACCAGGGTTACCGGAAAGCGGCTGTACGTATTTGCAATAGCTGTCTGGCCTGTCATATCTTGCCCACCACCTCCGTGCCCACGCCTTCGTCTGTAAAGAGTTCGAGCAAGATGGCATGGGCCTTTCGCCCATCGACTATGTGGGCCTTTGACACGCCATGCTCCAAGGCCCTGAGGCACGCCTTAAGCTTTGGAATCATCCCGCCGGCGGCCGCGCCGTCTTTAAGCGCCGCCTCTGCCTCGGCCATAGACATCGATGGTATCAACTCCTTTATTCCGTCCCCGCCCTGGCCCTTTGAGGCCTTCATAAACCCTGGCACGTCCGTGAGAAGTATAAGCCTTTCCGCCCGGAGCTCGCCGGCTATGGCGCCCGCCACAAGGTCGGCGTTTATATTGTACGCCTGCCCGTCAGGCCCTACGCCGACAGGCGCTATCACAGGGACAAAACCAGCCTCTTCGAGCGCCCCCAGCACCCTGACGTTAACCTTTGCAACCTTACCGACACGTCCTATGTCGATGATCTCCGGCGGCCTTTCATCCCCTGTGTACTTGTAAATCTTCATCTGCTCGGCCAGGACAAGGTCCCCGTCGCGGCCCGAAAGACCGACGGCCCGGCCGCCGTGGCGGTTTATGAGGCCGACTATTTCCTTGTTGACCGTTCCGACAAGGACCATCTCGACGACATTCATAGTCTCTTCGTCTGTAACCCTTTGGCCCTCGACAAACGTAGGCCTTATGCCCATACGCTCCATAGTGCGGTTTATCTGCGGCCCTCCACCGTGGACTATAACAGGCCTTATGCCCACGTATTTCATGAGGATGATGTCAAGGACGAACTTCTCCTTGAGATCCCTGTCAACCATTGCGTGGCCGCCGTACTTTATGACAACGGTCTTACCTGCGAACTGACGCATGTATGGCAGGGCCTCTATAAGCACCTCGGCCTTTTTGGCACCGCCTTTTCTCACAGGCTCTTCGCTCATAACAACCTCGGCTTCTCCGATCGGCAGAAACGAAATGGGCAGGCCCCTGTGCCTGCCCCTACAGGATGAACCTGCTCAAGTCATCGTCCCTTACGATCTCTTTCAATCTATCCTGCACATAGGCCGCTGTAACCCTGATCTCCTGAGGCGCCACATCCGGGGCCTCGAAGGATATCTCTTCAAGAAGTTTTTCCATAACGGTATGAAGGCGTCTGGCCCCTATGTTTTCCATCCTTTCGTTCACCTCAAAGGCGATCTTTGCTATCTCGCTTATGGCCTCTGGTGCAAAAATGAGTCTTATGCCTTCTGTCGACAGCAGCGCCTCGTATTGTGTGACGAGGGCGTTTTCCGGCTCTGTGAGTATGCGCCTGAAATCCTCCTGTGTAAGCGGGTCCAGTTCCACCCGGATGGGAAACCTGCCCTGAAGCTCAGGCAAAAGATCCGAGGGCTTGGAGATATGGAAGGCGCCGCTTGCTATAAACAACACGTGATCAGTACGAACTATACCGTATTTGGTATGGACCGCCGTACCTTCAACAATTGGCAGGAGATCGCGCTGCACTCCCTCTCTTGAGACATCAGGTCCGCTTCCGCCCGCCGCCCTGGATGCAATCTTGTCTATCTCATCGAGGAATATGATACCAGTACTCTCAACGCGGGCGATTGCCAGCTCGGTCACCTTATCCATGTCTATAAGCTTGGCCGCCTCCTCCTGGGCGAGTATCTTTCTTGCCTCTGATACCTTCACCTGGCGCCGCTTGCGCTTACCCGGAAAGATGTTTGACAGCATGTCCTGGAGGTTGCCCTGAAGTTCGTCCATGCCGGTTACGGCCAAGGCCTCAACCATCGGCGCCTGAGGCTGCACGCTTATCTCAAGCTCAACAAAGCGGTCATCAAGCCTGCCCTCAAGGAGCATCTGCCTGAAGCGCTCCCTGGTGGACCCTTGAGACGGATCATCTTCGACTGTGTGTCTTGGAAGAAGCAGATCAAGGAGCCTGTCTTCCGCCAGGGTCCGGGCCTTCTCCTCCACCTTTTCCCGCTCCTCCGACTTCACCATATCAATGGCAAGATGGGTCAAGTCCCTGATCATGGACTCGACATCACGGCCCACGTAACCCACCTCTGTGAATTTTGTGGCCTCGACCTTCAAAAACGGTGAGTTGGCAAGCCTTGCAAGGCGCCGCGCTATCTCGGTCTTCCCCACGCCGGTAGGGCCGATCATGATTATGTTCTTGGGCGCTATCTCATCCCTTAGCTCAGGCGGCACCTGTTGCCTCCTCCAGCGGTTCCTGAGGGCAATTGCCACCGAACGCTTTGCCTGGGCCTGGCCCACGATATATTTGTCAAGCTCCGCTATTATCTCTCTCGGCGTCAAGGGTCTCATATCCATGGAATGCACTTCACTCTCCAAACATCATAGATTTTCCACCACTATCTGATCGTTTGTATAAATACAGATGGATGAGGCGATCTTTAATGAATTCTCCGCTATCTGCCTTGCTGCAAGGCCGCTGTGAGAAACAAGGGCCCTCGCGGCCGCAAGGGCATAAGGGCCGCCCGAGCCTATAGCCATTATACCGTCATCAGGCTCTATTACGTCCCCTGAGCCCGAGATAAGAAGCGAGTGGTCGCTGTCGGCGGCGATAAGCATGGCCTCAAGGCGTCTTAACATCTTGTCTGTCCGCCAATCCTTTGCCAGTTCGACAGCCGAGCGCACGAGATTTCCTTTGTGTTGCTCGATCTTTTGCTCAAGTCTGGAAAAAAGCGTAAATGCGTCCGCCGTCGCCCCTGCAAAGCCCGTTATAACGCTGTCATGATAAAGTCTTCTTATCTTCTTTGCATTGTGTTTTATCACCGTGGAACCGAGCGTCACCTGCCCGTCGCCGGCCATCACGACCTCGCCGTTATGCCTTACACAGACAACTGTGGTGCCGCGGATCATCTGGCCCATCAAATCAGGTCTGTCGTACATGATCAATCTCCCTTATCGTTGGGCTTTAAACCCGTCTTGACCGCCCTGGGGTGGGCCTTTTGATAAAGCTCGGTAAGTCTTGCAATATCAAGATGCGTATAGCGCTGGGTCGTGGCAAGGCTTACATGGCCGAGCATCTCCTGTATAGCCCTCAAATCCGCCCCTCTCTCAAGAAGATGCGTAGCCATGGAGTGGCGGAAGGTGTGCGGGGTTATGGGCGTGTTGATCCCGGTCTCGATGCGCCTCCTCTCGACCAGCCGCTGGACGCTCCGCGGCGTGAGGCGCGTGCCCCTCTGATTTATAAAAAGGGCCCCGTTATCCGTTTGGCCAAACCTTTTGATGACAGAAAAACGGGCCGCAAGATATGCGTTTATCGCTGCAGCGGCCTTCTCGCCAAAAGGCACCACCCGCTCCTTGTCGCCCTTGCCCCTTACGCGCACCATCTCCGGTGAAAGCGAGACATGGTCCACATCCAGACCGCAAAGCTCGCTCACCCTCAGGCCAGCGCTGTAAAGAAGCTCCAGGATGGCCTTGTCCCTCAGGGCCTTGAAGCCATCTCCGGCTCCAGACTCAACTATACGGAAGGCCTCATCGACAGACAAATACGCCGGAAGCGGTTTGTTCAACCTGATTGAGCGCATGGCGCCAGCCGGATTCTTCGCAACCCTGCCCTCGCGCACAAGAAACCTGAAAAAACTCCTTACCGCCGCAAGCTTCCTTGCAACCGTCGCCCTGCTCGCACCCTGTCTGACAAGCGCCCCAAGCCAGGCCCTGATCTGGCGGCTCGTGACTGCGCAGGCATCTTCGCCGGCACCAAGCGAACAGGTGAATTCGGAAAGATCCCTGGCATAGGCCTCTATCGTGTGGACGGATGAATTCCGCTCGCTTTGAAGAAAATCAAGAAATGCCTGGATATGGACCTGCATAGATGAATTCCGGATTCATGGGCATATATACAAAATAAAATATTATTTATAACACGGCATATCTGAAATTCAAGGGAAGCAAAGGCGGCGCAGACCGCCAACCTCGCGACACGGACCTCTTGGCAACAGCACGCTAGTTAAGATATGCTCAATCTTATCAATCAGGCAATTCCTGAATCATATATAACGGGTACCTTTATCGGATGGTCTTCGC
>JAJYLJ010000108.1 GCA_021787835.1 Deltaproteobacteria bacterium
CGCCTGCTTGACCTGGGGGGAGGGCCTGGCACCTACGCCATTCACTTTTGCAAGGCCAATCCAGGCCTTTCCGCCGTGGTATTCGATCTTCCGACAAGCCGCCCTTTTGCCGAAGGCACGATTGAACGGTTCGGGCTCAAGGAAAGGATAGATTTCATGGGCGGCGACTATATCAAAGACACCCTGCCGCAGGGCTTCGACGTGGTTTGGCTGAGCCAGATACTGCATTCGGAAGGACCGGCAGAAGGCAGGGCCATAATCAGAAAGGCCGCGGCCGCCCTTGAGCCAGGGGGGCTTATCGCCATACATGAGTTTATCATGGACGACGAGGAAAGCGGCCCGCTTTTCCCCGCGCTGTTTTCGCTGAATATGCTTCTTGGCACCCCATACGGCCGGGCCTATTCCGAAAGGGCGCTCAAGTCCATGCTGGCTGAGACGGGCATCGGCTCAATCCGCAGGATTCCCTTGGACGCCTCTAAGGATTCCGGGGTGATCGCCGGCATAAAGCAGGCCTGAGCAGAAAAAAATAGGTGCGGGATACCCGGCCGCGGCCCGCCTTGACCAGGGGTTATGCAGGGGTCTTGCTGCCTCGGCAGATGGATAGAGGCCCGGATTTGTGTGAGTGGATTAAATTGGCATATATCTCAAGCAATCTGCCGCAGTAGTCATTGATATCGAATACGGCGCGCACCTGCCCGGCCTTTTTTGACAGATCCCTGTACAGGGCCGGATCAGTGATGAGCCTTTCTATATTTTTGCGGATGCTGTCCACATCGACGTCGCATATCAGGCTGCAATCCTTGACTATCTCCTTTGACGGGACATTTTTTGATATGACAGACGGCAGTCCCATTGCCACTGCCTCAAGGTGCGCGTTATTAAGGCCCTCGTATAGAGACGGCGCTACAAATATGTGCGCCTCGTCAAGATACGGCGCAACATCCTTTTGGTAGCCTGTGAAGCGCACACAGTGCCTTATGCCCATATCTTTTGCGATGTTTTCAAGGCATGCCCTTTCCCTGCCGTCACCTATCAGGGTAAGATAAACGTTCGGACATCCGGCGTGTATCCTTGCAAAGGCCCTTAAAAGCCCGTCGAAGTTTTTTTGTATACGGAATCTGCCGACGCTTATAAGATTTATCTCCTTGGCCGTGTCAAGCGATCTTTGTCTGTATTTAAAGCGTGAAAGATCTATCGCGTTGTATAGGATTATGTGTTTTTTGTGGAAAAGATTGTGACTATCCTCCGCCATGTCGTAAACCGCTTTAGAGACGGAGATGAATAGATCAGTGCGCGCCGAAAGAAGCCTGTTCAAAAAATGCCTGTGCCGGTGGCGCTCCAGTTTGGTGTTATGAATATGCGTGACGACAGGTATCTTCAGATCAACGGCGGCCAGTCTGGCGAAGTAATGCGCGCTGAAATTCATGGTGTGGATTATGTGGGGGTTTATCTTTTTTATGGCCGCCCTTAGCTTAAAGGCTGTTTGCAATCTATATACCTTCAGGGACCTTGTATCATGATATAGATTAATGACATTCAGGCCCGCGTCTTCAAACTCTTTCAGCTTTTCACCGGTTCCAGGGATGTTTATTATGAAGGCTTCCGCTTTTCCATTGGCCTTGAACGTCCTTGCTATATCAAACGTCAGGTTTTCTATGCCGCCGAAGGGCAGTCCGCTCAGGATATAGGCTATTCTCATTGCGTCAGCCTTCAACCTGTCTCCTGCCTCTCAACACCAGGAGGATGACCGGCAGGACCACCAGAACCAGGGGCATCTGCATGCACAGCCCGGAGATAATGGCTATGGCGAGCGGGCGCAGCATGGCGGCCCCTTCGCCCAGTCCGAGCGCAAGCGGCATGAGGGCCAGTATGGCTGCCGCGGTTGTCATGGCGATCGGGCGGAGGCGGTTTTCCCCTGCGGCGACCAGCGCGGCCTTTAAGGGCATCCCGTTTGAGATGATTTTAAATTCGGATAGATAGAATATGCCCGTCTCTGTCACTATGCCGATTATCATCGTAAGGCCCATCATGGACGAGATGTCGATCTCCGTGCCCGTGATCCACAGCCCGAAAAATACCGGCAGGATCGACGACAGCGTGGTGAAGAGCACCGCGCCGGCGGTCTTGAAGTTTTCGTAAAGGAAGACGAGCAGCAGAAACACGAGCACGACCGCAGAGGCGAATACGGACATGAGGCCCTTGAAGGCGATCTGCTGCTGTTTGTAAAGGCCGCCCAGCTCGTAATACACGCCTTTCGGGATGAGCCCCGGCCCGGCGAGTTTGGTCTTGACGTCTTTTATGACCGAGCCCATGTCTCTGCCGCTTATGCGTCCGGTCACGGCTATCATGCGTTTCAAGTCTTCGTGTACGATCTGCGGCTGACCGGTCAGGATGTCTATGCGCGCGATCCTTTTTAATGGAAAGATGTGGCCGTCCGGCGCCCTGAGCCTGAGCCTTTCTATGTCTCTGGCGGTTTTCCTGACATCTTGCGGGATCCAGACCCTGACGCCCACCATCTTGACATTCTCCTGTATCTTTGTGGTGACGGCGCCCGTAAGATACTGCGAGATCATCTGGGTCACCGCCTCGGGGTCAACCCCTTCAAACGAGGCCTTGTCGCGGTCCACGTGGATCACAAGGGCATCACCGGCGGGCACTATTCCGTCCTTGACCTCCACCACGCCGGGGATGGTCTTTATGGCCTCGGCCACCCTTGGACCAAGCCGGCCCAAGACGGAGGGGTCATCTGAAAAGAGTTTTATCTCTATCGGCTGGGGCACGGCGGTGAGATCTCCTATCAGGTCCTCCATGAGCTGGGCCATTTCCACCTGGATGCCAGGCACGTTCCTTTTTATCTTTTCCCGCACCTCGTTCATCACGTCCTCTATGGGGCGTCTGGGCTGGGGCTTGAGTTTTACGAAAAAGTCCCCCTCGTTGGCCTCGGTTAGAAAGCCGCCGAGCGCAGTACCCGTGCGCCTCGAGTAGGTCGCCACCTCCGGGGTCTTTCTGAGTATGCCCTCGACCTGTCTGAGGAGACGGTCTGTCTCGGTGAGAGACGTCCCGGACGGGGTGCGGTAGTCGAGTATAAAGCCGCCTTCGTCCATCTTGGGCATGAAGCCCGACCCAAGCCTTGTGTATGAAAACCACCCCACAAGGAAGACGGCCGCCAGGATGGGGACGACAAGGATGGGGCGCCTTATCGCCACCCGTTCCATGAACCACCGGTAGCCTTTCTTGAAGTATCTGTCCATCTTTCTTTTTTCGGCCTGGTTTGCGTCTTTTTCCTTCAGAAGGTGGACGGCCAGTATGGGCACCCCTATCCAGGCCACAAGAAAGGAGACAATGAGGCTCGAGGCCATTGTAAGGGACAGGGCCTTGAAAAACGCCCCTGTTACGCCTGAAAGAAACGCGAGCGGGGCGAAGATGATGATGGTGGAGGCGGATGAGCCGGCAAGCGGGCCCGTTATCTCCCTGACCGCCGACATTACCTTTTCATGTCTGGCCCCAGGACCCGACGAAAGCCTCCTTGCTATGTGTTCCTCCATGACGATCATGTCGTCGATGATGAGCCCCACGGCGGCCGCCATGCCTCCAAGCGTCATTATGTCGAAGCTCATGTGCAGCAGATACAGGGCCAGGACCGTTGTCATGAGGACGCTCGGCACGGCCGTAGCGGCTATAAGGGTCATCTTGACGTTTCCAAGAAATATCCATAGGATCACGGCCGCGAACACGATCCCGAGAAATACGGCATCCCGGACGCTATTTGCCGAGGCCAGGATGAGCTCGCTCTGGTCATACCAGTTGGCGATCTTGATGTCCTTTGGCAGACGCTTTTCGAAGGCTGCAAGCTTTGCCTTTACGTCCCTGGCTATGCGGACCGTATCCCCCTTGGGCTGTTGATACACCTGAAGGAGCACCGCGTCGTGGCCGTCGGCCGTGACCCTGATCCACTGAGGCACAGTGCCAAGGCTGACAGTTGCGATGTCATCCAGGCGCAGGAGCCCGCTCTTTTCAGAACGGATGACCGTGTTCTTGATCTCGTCTGCATTCGTGAATCTGGTATCAGATATGACCAGATAGAGCTTGTAATGGTCCTCTATGCGCCCCACCGCCTGGACCACGTTCGAGGCCGAAAGGGCCTTGGCCACATCGTTCATGGTGAGCCCCAGCGACTCCATCTTGGCAGGGTCCACCATGACCTGATATTCGGCTTCCTTGCCTCCCTGGACATGGACCTTGGCGACACCTTTCACGGTGGACAAGGCAGGGCTCAATTGATAGAGGGCGATGTCCCTCAGCTCCACCAGTGAATGGCTGTCAGAGGTGAGGCTGTAGGCCAGAACAGGGAAAACGGTCGGGTCCATCTTTCTGACCCTGAAGCTAAGGTCGCTTGGCAGCCTGGACTTTATCTGGTTGATCGCGGATTCAACCTGAAGCATGGCCGAGATCATGTCATGCCCCCAGTCGAAGTTTACCGAGATGTCCGCGCTCCCCCTGCTTGTGGTCGAGCGCACGCTTCTTACCCCCAGGACCGAGCGTATGGCCTCTTCAACCGGCCTTGTCACCTCAAGGGCCATGCGGTCCGCAGGCATGTCTCCGGCGTCGAGATTGACCTCCAGCCGCGGGAAATCGGCATACGGGAAGAGGGCCACCGGCAGGTTCAGGCTGGTGGCCGCCCCTCCAAGCGCAAGGACGAGTATCAGGAACAGGATTGAGCGGTGGTGCCTTTGTATCCAGTCTGTGACGTTCACCTCGATCCCTCCACCCTGACCGCCATGCCGTCTTTCAGCTCATAGTTTCCCAAGACCACGGCCATCTCGCCCGCCGATAGGCCGCCGCCCGTTATCTGGACCTCGCCGTCCTTTTCAAGGCCCACGCCCACGATATGCCTCTTTGCGCGGCCGTTTTCCACTGTGAACAGCACAAAGTGCCCGTTTTGAGGCAGAACGGCATCCCTCGGCACTATCAGGGCGCTACGTGAGAATATCTTTATCTCACCCTTGACGTACTCGTTCAGCATGGGGGCCTGGTTTTCCGGAAGCGACACAAAGACATCCAAAAGGCGCGTGGCCGGGTTGACCATGCTGGAGACCGCCCTTACCCTGCCGGTCATCGGCCTGGTGCACGACCTGTTTACAAATGATATCAAGGCCTTTTGTCCTTGCGATATAAGGCAGGCGTCTTCCGGCTCGACCTCAAGTTTCACCTCTTGCCCGTTTTTGGGCATGACCTCCAAAAGCGGGCTTCCGGCCTGAACGACCGCGCCCTGGCTCACGAATATCTTGTTGACCATCCCGTCTGAAGGGGCCTTTATAATGACGTCTCTGTCCGCCCCCTGACTTTTCATATAATCAAGCCTTGTGCGCGCCTGATCGAACGCCTTCCGGGCGTTCAAGACATCTTGATTTGTGGCAAGCCTCAAGGAAAAGCGTTCTTTTGCGAGCTCAAGCCCCTTTTCGGCCGTGTCCATTTCCAGTTGCATCTCTTTCAGCGCTAGGATCGTGTCCGGGCCCGGGGATACATCGAGCAGACGGTCCGCCTTGCCGACCACCTGTCCTTCGGTGACATAAACCGCCTTGATCCTTGCTTGATAGGCGGCCGATATATCTTTTACGGTCCCGGGAGACGGGCTGATGATCCCATAGGCGGATACGGTCTTTTCCATGACACCCTTGCGGATCGGCATGCAACGGACGCTGGCCGTGACACCGGCCGGTCCGTCGGCATGGGCTGGAACGGCCGGCACGCCCAAGGCAAGACAGATTGCCAGCACGGATAAAATCATACAAATCGGTCTCACGTTAACCTCCTTGAGGTGAAAGCGGGGAATAGACGCCGGATGCCGCCTCGAGCGCCACGGCCAGCTCGCACAGAC
>JAJYLJ010000109.1 GCA_021787835.1 Deltaproteobacteria bacterium
GTCGAATTAGTCGGAAAAACCGCTGACCGGGCGGAAAATGCGGCGGATATAATGCGCTCGATGGTGGCCAGGTAACGCGGCCCCTATCTTTTTAAGCGGCTTAGAATCTTGGATGAGATTTCATTGAGCTCCTGAAGCCCGAACATAAAAAGCGTGAGCGTATATATCCCCGCGCCGGCTATTATATAACCGATCACCTCGAGGCCCAGTGTTGCTGTTTTTCCAGGCAGGGCGACATGCGCCTTTATAAATAGGATCGACGCCCCCATTAAAAGGCTTGCAAGGCATATCTTGGCAAATGACATAAAAAGCCTTTTCGCCGGAAAGCCCCCGATTTTTTTGTAAAGGATCGCGGCAAGGAGCAGAAAGTTCAAGATCATGGTTACGGATGTCGAAAGCGCTATGGCCCTGTGTGCAAGGCTGCCTAATGTGAGGGATATCACCAAGATGTTGAACGCAACGGCCGAGAAGCTTCCTATGACAGGCCAGCGTGTGTCATTGAGCGCATAAAATACTGGAACCAGTATCTTTACGGCAGAGTAGGCCATAAGACCTATGGCGTAATATTTCAGCGCTTCGGCGGTCATTATTGTGTCAAAGTTTGTAAAGCGCCCGTGTTCAAATATGAGCCTTACAATGGGGTCGGCAAGCACCCAGAGCCCGGCGGCCGCCGGCACTGTCAGGGCGAATGCTATTGTGAGGGAATAAACCAGGGTCTGGCCCAGCGCCTTGAGGTCTCTCTGGGCGGCCAGCCTTGACACTACCGGCAGTGTGGCGATTGATATGGCCACCCCGAAAAGTCCTATAGGGAATTGCATGAGCCTGAATGCGTAACTGAGCCAGGTGACACTCCCTTCAACGCAGCTTGAGGCAAAGTGCGTATTTATGAAGATGTTTATCTGGGTTGCCGAAAGTCCTATTACGGCAGGTATGATCAGGCGTCCTATCCGTCTAAGTCCGGGGCTCTTAAGGTCGACATGAGGCCTTGGCATGAGACCCTCCTTGCGGAGCAGCGGCACCTGAACGGCAAGCTGTGTAAGGCCGCCGGTGAGGACCCCTGCGGCCATGCCGAATATGGCCGGTATGCCCCATTTGGGCAGCAGGTATGCCAAGAGGACTCCGGATATAATTGAGCCAAGATTGAAGCAGCTTGAAGAAAAGGCAGGGACAAAGAAATGCCTCCGCGCGTTCAATATGCCCATGAACAGCGCAGCTATCGAGACAAGAAGCAGAAAGGGAAACATTAGCAGCGTAAGTTTTTTTGTGAGATCGAGCTTGCCGGGTATCAGCGAAAAATCAGGGGCGAGCAGGCGCACGATCCAGCCTGAAAGCACCATCCCCAGGATTACGACCGCCGATACGACAATGGTCAAGACGGTAAGGACGTTGCTTACAAGTCGGACCACCTCTTCCCTCGAGCGTTTTTCTTCATAATCCGTAAACACCGTCACAAACGCCGAGCTAAGCGCACCCTCTGCGAATAGATCGCGCAGGAGATTTGGTATCCTGAAGGCCACCACAAAGGCATCAGTGGCCATTCCCGCCCCAAAGAGCCATGCTATGACCTGCTCTCTGACAAGGCCAAGTAGTCTTGACAGGAATACGGCAACGCTTACAGAGCCTGCCGAGCGGGCCAGAGACACTGTATCGCCTATTTCTTTTTTGTCCATCTTGCGCCCTGCGGTGTGTCCATGATCTCAAGACCCATCTCCAGAAGTTCGTCCCTCAATCTGTCCGCCAGGGCCCAGTCTTTATTCGATCTTGCATCATCGCGAAGCGCGATAAGGGAGTTTATCTTATCCGGTGTCGTATCTTCTTGCGCGGACAGATCAAGACATGCGATGACTTCGTCAAGTTTTTTGACGGCGCTTAATATAAGATCGGCGTCAGCGCTCGTTATGGATTTGGTTTTTTCATACGGATTTATCTTCCTGATCAGCCGATAAAGGGCGCCTAGGGCACCTGCTATATTCAAGTCGTCATTAAGGGCAGACGTGGATTCTTTCACCATCTCATCCACGGCTTCTTTTACATGGGAAGAGACTTGGTCGCTCCTTGCAGAGGTCTTGGCAAGCATGCCTATCCCGGAGACAAATCTTTCTATGCGGCGCAAGGCCTGCGCCGCCTCTTCCACGGCCTTAAGGGAAAAGAAGAGCGGTTTTCTGTAGTTGGTCTTAAGAAGGAAAAATCTTATCTGCCTGCCTGAAAAACCCTTTTTCACGAGGTCTCTAAAGGTTATTATATTTTCAAGGCTTCGCGACATCTTTTTTCCGTCCACATAAACAAGTTCGCTGTGCAGCCAATATTTGGCAAGCGGACGGCCTGTCAGGGCTGTCGCCATGGCTATCTCGTTTTCATGGTGAGGGAAGACGAGATCGCGCCCGCTTGTGTGTATCGCAAAGTATTCCCCGAGATATCTCATGGACATCGCAACGCACTCTATGTGCCAGCCCGGGCGCAGCTGACCCCAGCTTGTCTCAAAGCCTATCCCGTTTTTTAGTTCTTCAAGGGTGACTCTTTTAAAGAGGGTAAAATCAACAGGGCTGTCTTTTTCGTAATTGTCGAGGTCAACGGTCTTGCCCACATATATCTTTGATGTGTCAACCTTGGATAGCTGCCCATATGAGCTGAGCTTTGAAATGTCGAAGTAGACCGAGCCATGCTTTACATAGGCGTATCCAGCCTCGATCAGGCGTTTTGCAATATCTATCATCTCTGATACGTGTTCGCTTGCCAGCGGATAATGGTCAGCGGATATCACGTTTAGAGATGCGAGGTCCTCAAGAAATGCCAGCGTGTATTGATCTGTCAGTTCCTTAAGCCCTATGCCCTTTGAAAGGGCGGCTTTGATGGTCTTGTCGTCTATGTCCGTAATATTTACGACGTGTTTGACCTCGTAGCCGTTATGCATCAGAAACCTTTTTAAGACATCGGCAAAGACCATCCTCCTGCAGAGCCCGATATGCGCATACTCATAAGCGGTCGGGCCGCAAGAGTATATGCCGGCCTTGCCTGTCTCCAAGGGCTCAAACGGTTCCTTTTTTCTGGTAAGGGTGTTTACAAATTTAATGGCGCCATCCTGCCTCTTTTTCTCATAATCTTGTGGCACTGAAAAGAGTTTCGTGCTGAGGTAACGTTCGCCTCCATCGGGAAAGATGACGGCTATCACGCCCTTTTCCATCCCTGATGCCTGCAAGAGAGCTGCCGCCATAGCAGCCCCTGAGCTCATACCCACAAATAAACCCTCTTCCCTTGCAAGTCTCTTGGTAAGCTCGAAGGCCTCCTCGTCATGGATGTTTAATATCGTGTCAGGCAGGGTCTTATCGAATATACCCGGCCTGTAAGACTCCTTCATATTCTTGAGGCCCTGTATGGAGTGCCCAAGAAACGGCTCCACCCCGACAATACGCACATGCGGGTCAAGTTCCCTCATGCGTTTTGTAATGCCCATGAGCGTCCCTGTCGTACCCATGGTGGCCACGATCACATCTACTTTTTTATCTGTGTCGCGCCATATCTCAGGCGCAGTGGTTCCATAGTGGGCAAGCCAGTTGTCAGGGTTGTTGAACTGATCCGTGCAGAAGTAGCGCTGGGGCTCCTGCCTCGCAAGTCTGTATACAGCCTCGATCGCCCCGTCCGTGCCCATATTGGCGGGCGTAAGGAGTATATCTGCCCCATAGGCCTTCATTATCTTGCGCCGTTCCATGCTCGCCCCCTCGCTCATGGCTATGAGGCAGCGGTAGCCCTTTACCGCGCAAACCATGGCAAGTCCTATGCCCGTATTCCCGCTGCTTGCCTCGAGGATGATCTTATCCCTGGATATCTCACCCCTTTTTTCCGCATTGGTGATCATGGACAGGGCCACGCGGTCCTTTATCGAGCCTCCCGGGTTGAAGGACTCCATCTTGGCGAGGATTGTCACATTCTTATAGGGATTCAGCCTGCGGATAGGTATAAGCGGTGTGTTTCCTATTGTATCGAGGATATTAGTTAATTTTTGATCGGCGTTCATCGCGGTTGATATTTAAGTGTCTTTTGGTCCCTTTTTAGAGTTAACAAGTTATAGTATAAATTGTTATGTCTTGACAAGACAAAAGGAGACCGCTTGGCGTTTATGATTATCTGGATGATCGCAAGGGAGTATCGTGACATTGCCGGCGCGGGCGGGGTCAAGGATGTTGTGCGCGAGCTCTCAGAGGCCTTCCAAAGGGCTGGGCATGACGTGACCGCGGTCCTACCGAGATATGGTTTTGTAAAGCCTGATGAGATGGGGTTTGAGCCCTACGGCGACCAGCTTGAAGTTGATATGGATTACGCCTCCGAGGAGAGACGGGAGAAAGCCGGCTTCTGGCGGAATAATATAAACGGGGTCAAGATAATACTTGTTGAATCAGGACGTTTCGCTGAAAAATTGGGCATCTATACCTACACAGAGGATGAAGAAAAGGCTGATCCAGCACACGTAAAGGGCGAGGGTCACTATGATTATTTCGCCATGAACGTCCTCCTTCAGAAGGCGGCCCTTGCGCTTGCCATGTCTCTTGACATACACCCAGATGTATTTCATTGCCATGACGGACACGCGGCCTTGCTGCCGGCTCTGATGAGGGAGCTTGAAGGCATGAGGCACTACTTCAGGTCGAGCCGCGCTGTCGTCACCGTGCACAATGCAGGGATCGGCTACCACCAGGAGGTAGCCGATATCCCATTCGCCAAGGCCATAACAGGGCTGCCCCAGCGTGTCATCTACCAATCCCTGTTAAACGGCATATTCGACCCGTTTCTTGCCTGCGCTCCATATGCAGTCATGAATACCGTGAGTGAAAATTACGCAAGGGAGCTCCAGGAGACAGAGCTTGACGCCCTGACGGGCTGGCTGGGGCACGCCCTTGCGGACAGGGGGGTGCGGCTCCTTGGCATAACAAACGGCATAAATACCAGTGATTTTGACCCGAGACACCCTGAAAAACTGGGTCTTCCAGCGGCCTTTGATCCAGGTCGGGGGGATCTTTCCGGCAAGGTCGCCTGTAAAAGATTTCTCTGTGAATTATTGCGGGGAAAGGCCGTCAAGGACGTAATAATCCACGGCATATTGGAATGCCGCCAGAGCCGGCCCTTGATCACCGCGATAAACAGGTTCACCGAACAGAAGGGCATAGACGTGCTCTCCGAGGCATTGGTCATGCTCCTTGAGGAGGACCGGGACTTCGACACCGTCATACTCGGCGAAGGCAAGAAGGAGATAGAGGAGCGCCTTACTGGGTTTGCCGTGCGGCCTGATTTCAAGGGCAGGATAGCTGTCTTGATAGGTTACGATCAGAAATTGGCCAATATAATCTACGGAGCGGGTGATTTTTTCGTGATTCCATCCCTCTATGAGCCGTGCGGCCTCACGGATTTCATGGCGCAGCTTATGGGTAATATCCCGATAGTCAGGGCCACGGGCGGTCTTGTAAAGGTGAGGGACGGATTTAATGGGTTTTCATACACTGAAAACAGTGCAAGCGCTCTCTTGGGGGCCATGAAAAGGGCGCTTGGCGTTTTCAGGGGTCCACCCGAGGCGGTAGAGACTATAATTGAAAACGCCGTCAGGAATATCTATAAAAACTTTACATGGGACATGGTGAAGAACAGGTATGCAGAACTCTATTCAGGCCAAATTTAGCGTTAAGGTATGACATAATAGAATAAAAGGAATTACCGTTATGCCAGACATTAAAAGATACCCAAAAGATCTCCAGAGGATCGCAGAGTCTATCAGACCGTAAAGCGGGCCGCTTGATTCG
>JAJYLJ010000012.1 GCA_021787835.1 Deltaproteobacteria bacterium
CAGCCCTTAACCGGACATCGCAAGACCTTTTTGTCCTTTGTTATCTTTGCGACCAATATAGGAGAACCGCATTCAGGACAGGCCTCTTTGACAGGCTCGTCCCATACCATATACTGGCACTCGGGGTATTTGTTGCAACCGTAAAATACGCGTCCAGTCTTTGATCTCTTCTTTACCAGCTCGCCGCCGCAGGCTGGATTCGGGCATGGGGCGCCGGTCGTTATGGGTTTTGTGCTCTTGCACTCAGGGTATCCGGAGCATGCCAGGAACTCCCCGAATCTGCCCCTCTTCACGACCATCGGACGGCCGCACTTTGGACACGTCTCGGACGATACGGCGGCCTCTTTTTTGTCTACAGGGATGACAATGCCCTTCTCATCCCTTTTAAAGTCACTGGTATTTTTGCACTCAGGATAGCCTGAACAGGCCAGGAATTCTCCGCTCCGTCCATACTTGATGACCATCGGCGCTCCGCATTTATCGCACCTTACATCGGTCGTTACGCCAAGGCGCTTTACTTGCTTCATACCGGCCTTGGCCGAATCCAGCCGTTGTTTGAAGGGGCCGTAAAATCCGCTTAAGACCTCGAGCCACGAGATTTTGCCCTCCTCGATCTCGTCAAGCCGCCTTTCCATGTCGGCGGTGAAGCCTGTATCCAGTATCTCGGTAAAATGTCCGACCAGCAGATCAGTGACGACAAAGCCAAGTTCGGTTGGCAAGAGATGTCCTTGTTCCATGCGGACATATTCCTTTTCCTGTATGGTCGAAAGGATTGCGGCATAGGTGCTTGGCCTTCCTATGCCGTTTTCTTCAAGGGTCTTTATGAGGCTCGCCTCGCTGAATCTGGGCGGGGGCTGGGTGAAGTGCTGTTTCGGTATAACACAGGCAAGGCTCAAGACCTCTTTTTCGGAAAGACGCGGGAGTTCCGCAGAGCCTGCCTCATCAATCAGATTTGTCTCCCCTTCATCCTTTTTTTCAGAATAAAGCGTGGTAAAGCCGGGAAACTTCATAACCGTTCCCGTGGCGCGGAGCATATACGGCCCTGCCTCTATGTCCACCTGGGTCTGGTCCATTGCGGCAGGGGCCATCTGCGAGGCTACAAACCTCTTCCATATAAGATCGTAGAGTGCGAGGGCGTCCTTGGTAAGATGTGCTGCAATCATTTCCGGCGTCCTCAAGACCGATGTCGGTCTTATCGCCTCATGGGCATCCTGCGCCGCCCTCGCGTTTTTATAACTTGGCGCCCTGGCCGGTACGTAGGCCTGGCCGAATCCGTCTTTTATAAAGGCCCTGGCGGCCTTCACCGCCTCATCGGCGAGTCTGGTCGAGTCTGTCCTCATATATGTTATAAGACCTATCGGGCCTTCCTTGCCGAGGTCAACGCCCTCATAGAGCATCTGCGCGATGGTCATGGTCTTTTTGGCCGAAAACCTGAGCCTGCGCGCCGCCTCTTGCTGAAGCGTGCTGGTGATGAACGGAGGCGCGGGTCCCCTTTTCTTTTCCTTGGTCTGGATTTTTTTTACCTTGAAGTCAGCGCCCTTGAGGAATGAGACCACCTCATCCGCAGCCTCTTTATTGGTAAGGGATAGCTTTTTCCCGTCTCTTGCCACGGCCTTGGCAAGAAATTCAGGCGGGAGCCCTGCCTTGAGCCTTGCATGGACGGTCCAGTACTCCTCCGGGACAAATGCCTGTATCTGCCTTTCCCTGTCGCATATGATCCTTACGGCGACCGATTGGACCCTCCCGGCCGACAGCCCCCTTCTTACCTTGTCCCAGAGGACCGGGGAGATTTGATAGCCGACCAATCTATCGAGGATGCGCCTTGCCTGTTGTGACTCAAACCTGTTTTTGTCCAGCTCCACAGGGGCCTTGATCGCCTCTTTTATCGCCTTTTCGGTAAGTTCCCTGAAGAGCACGCGATGGAATCTCTTTGTTTTTTTGCCGTTTCCGCCTAGTTCATCGGCTATGTGCCAGGCTATGGCCTCTCCTTCCCTGTCGGGGTCAGGGGCGAGATAGATGTCCTCAACTCCGGAGGCCGCTGTCTTCAGTTCCTTCAAGACCTTGGCTTTGCCGCGGATAATTTCGTACTTGGGGCTGAAATCATTTTCAATATCCACACCTAAATTTTTGGGCGGCAGGTCCTTTATATGGCCAAGCGAGGCCTTTACCTCAAAATTGTTTCCAAGATAACGTTTTATGGTGCGGACCTTTGTCGGAGACTCTACGATGACAAGACCTTTATTCATATATCCTGATACCCCTTATTTCCGTTGATACATCTGGCCAGGCAGGGCCTGAACGATGTCCTTTAGCTCCATCTGGAGGAGTATCGCGCTCACCTTCGAGATTGGAAGGCCGGTTAAGTTGGCGATTTCATCCACGTGGATTGGATAGGCGCAGAGTCTTTCATACAAGAGCCTCTCTTCAGATTCAAGAGATGGAGCAGGGCCTTCCGTTCTTTTAGATTCGATAGGTCCCGGCATCAAGTCTTTAAATACACCAAGCCCGTCCATTACGTCCGATGCGTTTTCAACCAGTCTTGCACCCTGCTTGATAAGCCAGTGGCTTCCAAGGCTGGTGTTTGAATATATGCTGCCTGGCACGGCCATTACCTCGCGTCCCTGTTCAAGGGCGCAGGAAGCGGTTATGAGCGAGCCGCTCTTGAGCCCTGCCTCCACTATTACAACGCCCAGGCAGAGCCCGCTAATCACCCTGTTGCGCATGGGGAAATTTTTGGGCTCAGGCGTGACCCCCGGCGGGAATTCCGTTATGATCGCCCCTTCTTGGCGCAGGCGTTCGAGAAAGGCCTCGTTGTGTCTGGGGTACGGGATATCTATCCCGCATCCCTTTACGGCTATCGTCACACCGCCTGCTTCAAGCGCGGCTTCGTGAGCGGCCGTGTCTATGCCCGGCGCCAGGCCTGAGACAACAGTCATACCCATTTCCGCAAGCCCTGATGCAAGTCCTCTTGCGGCTTTGATCCCGTAAGGAGTCGCCTTTCTGGAACCCACTATCGCGATCGACCTCTCCGTGAGCCTGGCACGGTCCCCGAGCCCATAGAGCAGCGCCGGCGGGTCTGGTATCTGTCTTAAGAGGGGTGGGTAGTCTTCGCTCCGATAGGTCATGACCCAGGCGTCAAGCCTTTTGATCGTATCCATGGAACGCTCTAGATCGCGTGGGTCCGGGCCTGAAAGTATGGCGTTTCGCGCCCTCGGGGAGAGCCAGCCTGTATCTTTTAGTAAGGCGGAATCCATGTTGAGGACCGCCTCCGGTGAACCGAACCGGTCCACAAGCCTTTTGATGGTGACGCTTCCAACGCCAGGCGTTATATGAAGGGCTATCCAGGCGGCGATTGCGCCGGGTTGGTCTTGTTTTTTAAGCATCCTGACCTAGCGAAGTCTCCAGAGAGAGAAATGAGCAGCAAGACATGGCGAGACTATAAGAATGGAGATAAGGCCGTGTCAAGAAAGAATTTGCAGAAGGGCCGGATGAACCCGCCCTTCTGTGACGGCCGGGAAACTGGCGCGATGCGGAAAGGCTATATCTTGGGCCTTGTGACAAGCCCTGAGCGCAGGCAACGCGTGCAGACGCGCAGATGCCTTGGCTGGCCGTTTACAAGGGCCTTCACCCGTTGCAGATTCGGAAACCAGCGTCTGTGCGTATGATTATTGGCATGGCTGACATTGCAACCGGTTACCGGGCCTTTGCCGCATAGATCACATATTCTGGACATAATTGACCTCTTTTTAAGATTATCTTGGGTAAGGGCTATATAAACTGATTGCGTGCCGGACGCAAGGGCCTTTTTGTTGACAGCTAAATCAGGGCCTGTGCGTCATCCTTCGCTGTGCGATTATCTTCCGCCACTTTTCGAGCCGTTCCTTTACCGTCCGCTCATAGCCCCTGTCGGTCGGGCGGTAATATATGCGGTCCCTTAGCTCGCTTGGCAGATATTCCTGAGGGACAAGCGCATCCTGGTAGTCATGGGCATAGCGGTAACCCTCGCCGTAGCCTAGCTCCTTCATGAGTCTTGTGGGTGCGTTTCTTATGTGAAGCGGCACGGCGAGGGAGCCTAGTCTTCTGGCGTCCGCCTGCGCCCCGCCATAGGCGGCATAGAGCGCGTTGCTCTTGGGCGCGGTCGCAAGATAGACCGCCGCCTGGACAAGGGCCAGCTCGCCTTCGGGCGGGCCCAGGAAATCATAGGCCTGAAGCGCAGAGACAGAGATGGTGAGCGCATCCGGATCCGCATTTCCGACATCCTCGGATGCAAAACGGATCATGCGCCTTGCTATGTAGTGCGGGTCCTCCCCTGCGGCGAGCATCCTCGCCATCCAATAAAGGGCCGCATCCGGGTCGCTTCCCCTCATGCTCTTGTGAAACGCCGAGATCAGATTGTAGTGTTCCTCACCGGATTTGTCGTAGCGAAGGGCCCTTTGCTGCACAGCCTCTTCAACAAGGCTGACTGTAATGATGGCACCCTTCCCTTCCGGCCTTGCGGACACGGCAAGGCCTGCCGCAAGCTCAAAGTTGTTGAGAAGCGCCCTCGCATCCCCGTCCGCACGCCCGATTAAGAGCTTGGCCGCCTCAAGCTCAAGGGTTAGCTCCAGGGTGCCAAGCCCCCTTTCCCTGTCGGTCATGGCCCGGTCAAGAATCGTTCCTAGGGCCTCTTCATCGAGCGGCTCAAGGGTAAGGACGGTGCATCTCGAAAGGAGAGGAGAGATTATCTCAAAGGACGGATTTTCCGTGGTCGCGCCTATGAGGGTGATGACGCCTTCTTCCACATATGGGAGAAAGGCGTCCTGCTGGGCCTTGTTGAACCTGTGTATCTCGTCGACAAAGAGGACTGTGGGCCTTCCGCCGTCTTTTAACGACGCCTTCGCCTCGGCGATGACCGCCCTCAGCTCCTTTACGCCTGAAAGGACTGCGGAGAAATTGACAAAGTGCGCGGCTGCCTGACGGGCGAAGAGTCTGGCAAGGGTGGTTTTGCCCGATCCTGGCGGGCCCCAGAGTATGGTGGATGGAAGTTTTCCCCTATTGATTATGCCGCTTAACACCTTTCCCTTGCCGAGCAGATGCCTTTGGCCCACGAATTCGTCGAGGTCCCTCGGTCTCATGCGTTCAGCCAGCGGTATGTTCGCCCCATCAGTCATATAAATTTAATTTAATCCTTTTTTTGATGAAGGACCATTTGTTTATTCTTTACGCCTTTGTCGCCCTTTTCACGCAAGGGCCATGCTAGAAGACGGCTGGCCGGAATGGCCGGTGCCATCCATGATCCGGTGCGCTGCATCCGCTTTCCAGGTCTCTTGACAGTGTTTGTTTGCCGGTTGGCTGGGGCTCAAGCGGGGAGCCGGGTGCTTAAATTAAAATGGATGCCCGCGTCCGGCCATTTTATGGCCGGACTTGGTTTGGAGTGGGACCCTTGTAGGCTTCCGGAACAAACCGAGGGGTGCAAATCGCCAGAAAAATCAAGTCATTAGTTCCTGGATTGGATATCCGTTGCAGGCAATCCGCCGGAATGAGCGCCACATCTCCGGAAGACAGCGATCTTGGAGGAAGCTCGCCGATTTCGATAAGGCCTTTACCGGAAATAACCGCATATCTTTCGGTGGTCCCGATTAAGCGGTGCCATCTTGTCGTGACCCCCGGTAGAACCCGTGCCTGGGCAATGGATAGCCCGGGATCCCCCGAGGAGTTGGATAGTTCGGTTATGTAGCAGCCTTCTTCGGTGTAGTACTCCGAAACCGGATCGCTTCTTGTGATCGAGGGGGTCATTTCCGCATGTTCAGCCATCTCCTGGTTGATGAATCCGGAAATCATCGCCCGGTATATCTGTTCCACAACCACGGGGTTTGTCCCCAGCTCTTCTGACAGTGCCTTTATATTGGCGATGACTTGCTCGACACGCTGAGGCGCCTTTACATCATCCGTGGTTTTCTTGAATTTAGCCGCCTGCTTCACGGAAGCGCTGCGCTCGGCCAGCAGGCCGACAATTTGCCTGTCAATGCGGTCGATGTTTTCACGGATTTCTTTAATTGACTTAAATTCCATGCGCCTTTATCCTTTTTTCATCATGCCCCCTTGACGCCGCTGGTCAACTGAAGATGGACTTTTGGCGGTTTCTTGGAGCGGCCTGCTAAATTCTTTTAAACTCTTTCTAATAATTAACACTGTTGCCGGCCTCTTTCTATAACAAGCGAGGTCATGGGTCTTACCCGCCTCCTGGGCATCGACAGGTGTGCAATGACTCAAATTCGTTACAAGACTTGAAATGGCCTCCTTGCCCTTAGCCGTCCGTTGCCGGTTCCCGAATAAGAAAAGTTCATTCCCGTGCAGCCGAGCCCGAGGGCCTAGATATCCAGGTTGCTGTTTGCAAATTTGCGTCTTTGCATTTTCTGTCCTCCTTTCTTTTCAGCTTAAGGCCGCATCTGTCTTGTTTGACATCCCGGCCTTATATTGTTCATCACTGACCTTTTCCATCCATTCGACGGCTTTACCGTCGAGCTGTTCCTGAATGGCGATGTGGGTCATGGCCGCAGCCGGCCCGGCGCCGTGCCAATGTTTTTCATTAGGTGTGATCCAGACCACGTCATCCGGCCGGATATCCTCGATCTGCCCGCCCCAGCGCTGCACCAGGCCGCAGCCGGCCGTCACGATCAGGGTCTGGCCCAGCGGGTGGGTGTGCCATGCGGTGCGGCTGCCGGGCTCGAAGGTCACGCTCGCACCGGATGCGCGCGCCGGGGAGTTTCCTTGGAACAGTGGATCGATGCGCACCGTGCCGGTGAACCAATCGGCCGGTCCTTTGTTTGAAGGCTGCGAGCCGCTTCTTTTGATGTCCATCGTATCGCCTCCTTCTCTATCAGACTTTCAGCGACGCCAGGTCGATCACAAAGCGATATTTCACGTCGCCTTTAAGCATGCGTTCATACGCTTCATTGATATCTTGAATCTTGATTACTTCGACATCTGAAGTGATGCCGTGCTCGCCGCAGAAATCGAGCAATTCCTGGGTTTCGGCAATGCCTCCGATGACGGAACCGGCCACTGCTCTGCGCCCCATCACCAACGGAACAGAGCTCAGTAGCGGCTCCAAGTCTCCCAGGTAGCCAAGCAGAACCAGCGTGCCGTTGATCGTAAGTGTGGGAAGATACTGGTTGAGGTCATGGACATAGGGCACGGTATCTAAGATCAGATCGAACCGGTCCTGTACGGACGCCGTCCGGCCTTTATCGGTGGAGAGGACGATATTATGCGCGCCCAGACGACGCGCATCCTTCTCTTTAGCCGGTGTACGGGTAAACAGCGTTACATCGGCACCCAGCGCGTTCGCCAGTTTCAGCGCCATGTGACCGAGACCGCCAAGGCCGATCACTGCCACCTTGCTGTCCTTTCCCACTTTCCAGTGGCGGAGCGGCGACCAAGTAGTGATCCCGGCGCACAGGAGTGGCGCCGCCCCTTTCAGGTCCACCCCGTCCGGAATTTTCAGCACGAACTTTTCCGTTACCACGATCTTCTCGGAATAGCCGCCGTAGGTGGGCATGTGATCATGGCGATCAACATGGTTATAAGTGAATGTCGCTACCTCCTCGCAATACTGTTCCAGTCCCTGTTCGCAGGCAGAGCACTTCTGGCAGGAATCGACCATGCAACCGACACCGACATGATCTCCCGGCTTGAAGCGTTTGACATCCTTCCCGACGCCTGTCACGCGGCCGATGATCTCATGGCCGGGCATGACAGGGTACGTTGTGGGAAACCAGTTTGCCCAGTCGTTGCGGACAGTATGCAGGTCCGAATGGCATACGCCGCAGTAGAGTATCTCGATGACCACGTCGTCAGGCCGCGGATCGCGGCGTTCAAAGCGAAATGGCGCCAAGGCATCTTTGGCGGACTGTGCTGCATAACCTTGTACATTTATTGACATCGTATTTTCCTCCATGGTTAAAGGGCGCGCTTGCTAAAGGGCGCCATCTGTTCTGCCGGCTAGAGACCGGTCTTTTTCTCAAGGGCTTCTGGGTACCGGGCCCCCTGGATGCCTATCTTTGAGGTAGAAATATCGATCTCTCGCAGATCGTCAGATGTAAGTTCGAGGTTGATCGCCCCGATGTTCTCGTCCAGGCGCGAAAGCTTCGTGGTGCCCGGGATCGGCACGATCCACGGCTTTTGCGCAAGCAGCCAGGCGAGCGCTATCTGGGCAGGTGTCGCCTTCTTCCGTTCCGCGATCCTGCGAAGCAGATCAACCAAAACCTGATTCGCCTTCCGGGCCTCCGGCGTAAAGCGGGGAAGGGTGGTCCGGAAGTCGGACTTAACGAATGCCGTCTTCCCGTCTATTTTCCCCGTTAGGAAGCCGCGGCCCAAGGGACTGAATGGAACGAAGCCGATCCCGAGCTCCTCGAGTGTCGGCAGGAGTTCTTCTTCGGGGCGTCTCCACCACAGCGAATACTCGCTCTGGACCGCCGTCACCGGCTGGACCGCGTGCGCGCGGCGGATCGTTTTCACTCCTGGTTCGGAGAGGCCAAAGTGTTTGACCTTGCCTTCCTGGATCAGGTCCTTGATTGTTCCTGCCACCTCCTCTATCGGCACATCCGGGTCAACGCGGTGCTGATAGAGGAGGTCGATGGCATCGACCCTGAGCCGCCTGAGAGAGCCCTCGAGACCCTGCCTGATCTGCTCGGGCCGGCTGTTGAGGACCGGACCGCTACCCTTCATCGCCCTCGGATCGACGCTGGCATCGAAACCGAACTTGGTGGCGATCACCACTTTCCCGCGAAACGGAACCAAAGCTTCGCCCACGAGTTCTTCATTCGTGTAGGGGCCGTAAATCTCGGCGGTGTCAAAGAACGTGACACCGCGCTCGACGGCTTCCCGGATAAGCAAGATCATCTCCTGCTTGTCTGCAGGCAGACCGTAGGAAAAGCTCATCCCCATACAGCCTAAGCCCAGCGACGAGACCTCCAGGCCGTTTTCCCCCAATTTGCGTTTTTTCATTGTCTCTCCTTTCACCTGTTCAGGATCGAACTACTTCGTTTGTTCACATCTATTATTTGCCATCCTGTTGATAATTCTATTATATGTCTGAAAGAACAAAGGCGGGTAGACCAATCCTGTGCATTTTTTGCCTAATCGTACGAACTCTCCGATAAATGGGTTGTACGGCGAAGTAGGGTCTGGTACCCTTTAAAAAAGATATTAATGGATAAACAGACCCCCCCATCAATTAAGTGTTTGAGAATAATAACGTGGAAGTCGCGTTTGAAGCGCTGAGAAAGAGCATTGCCCGATGGACCGATAAAAGCGACCGGGTCGAGACGGCGATTCCGGAACTCATACTTGCCCGGCGCAACGAACCGAGCGAGCCCGTAAGCATCATGTATGAACCGCGCGTCTGCATGATCGCGCAAGGGGCTAAACGTGTGCAGCTCGGAGACGACGCATATGTGTATGATGCGCACCATTTCCTGGTTACATCCGTGGATCTGCCCACGTTCGTGCAGGTCATAAAGGCGAGCCCGGAGGAGCCGTACCTGGGGCTCGTATTGAAAATCGATCAGCGCGAGATTTCACAACTAATAGTGGACAGCAACCTGCCCCCGCCGCGTCCGCAGCAATCGAGCCGTGGAATGGCAACCGGCGAGGTCACGCTGCCGCTGCTCACCGCCTTTCAGCGGTTAATCGATTTACTTGATGAGCCAAAAGACATCCCGATTCTTGCGCCGATCATCCAGCGGGAGATTTTTTATCGGTTGCTGGTAGGTGACCAAGGCGCTCGTCTGCGCCAGATGGCTTCGGCGGGGAGTCAGAGTCAGCAGATAGCGCGGGCAATTTATTGGTTGAAGAGCAACTTCACGCGGCCGCTGCGCATTGATGACCTCGCCGCGCAGGTCAATATGAGCATCTCGACCTTGCACCATCATTTCCGGCAGGTCACGGCCATGAGTCCGCTGCAGTACCAGAAATGGCTGCGTTTGAACGAAGCGCGGCGCTTGATGCTCACCGAAAACAAGGATGCGACGACCGCGGCGTTTCAGGTCGGCTATGAGAGCCCCTCCCAATTCAGCCGTGAGTACAGCCGTTTATTCGGCGCTCCACCGCTGCGGGATGTCACAAATTTGCGACAGATGGCCAGGACAGATGCGGGCTAGCTTTGTTGCTATTCATGTGATGGAAGGCAAGATGTGATCGATCCGCCTGAAATTATACTGAAAACCTCCAATTAGTGTCACTGAATATTTCTAACATTAGGACCACGCATACCTGATTTATGGCAGAATAGGCCTCTATGATATAAGGGATCATAACGCCGCTAATTTTTGAAACAATAAGTCTTGGCCTTGTCCATAATTTCCAGTACATCTCGGCTATATTCTTGGCGTGCAGCGCCGCTCCCACCTGCAGCAAAACTTGAATGGCTGCGGTTTTAACGTCCATGGAGCTCCCCGCCTGCTTCTGACAGTTTCGCCGTCATCGTCATGTCTTCAGATCAGGCCGAAGAAACGCTCAAAGAAAGCCCCCAGCTTGTCCAGCACAGTTTGCTTCTTCACCGCGCGGCCGTTGTTTTTGTTGAACCTTGAAACCGGCGGAAGAACCTTCGTGATCGCCGTGTCGGCAACAGGGATCGCGCCGTCCCGGAACGCGTTGTCAACAAAAGTCTTCGTCTCCTCGACGTTGAGGCCTTCATCCGCGATGATCCGGTCAAGTTCCTCCGCCTTTTTGGCCGAAATGAAGGCGACCCATTCCGCATCGACCTTGGCCTTGATGGAGACGGAATCCACAAACTGCTCGATGAGGTCTTTCTTGTTGCGTAAGGACGGGCTGGCATTGATCGCACGCTCGATGGCGGCCCGAATCCCTATCTTCGCCCGAGCCTTTCTTCTTCAAGTACTTCTCGACCAGCATCAGGATGTAATCGACGTTGATTTCGGCCTGCTTGGTCAGCTCGATCTCGAATACCACATCGTCGTTGATCGACTCCTTGTCCGCATCCGGCGTATTGTGGAATTCGGCGTAGAGATTCAGATACAGGCCCTGGTAATCCTGGAACTCGCGCTCGCTGAGGATTTCGTGTCCATTATTGACATCCGACCTCACCATATCAGAGATGCCGTCACACAAGAAGTCTTACGCAAATGAAACCAACGCCTGTTCTTGTCTGCACAAAAGGATGTCTTTCATTTGCCATGCTATCACATGGCAGACAAAACCATAAAGCGGAAATATCCTGGGGCCGGACTGCGAGTTTTTTGCATCAGGTCCGTTGCCATCCGCCTTTTCCCGGCGGGCGGTCTCACGGCCATGCAGGATAGATATGTTTATGGAAACGCCGCGCGATTAATCCAGCATAACGGCGTTCACCTGACGCATACCGAACGCACCTGTTTAATGTCCGTATCCCCTGCAATGACCTTTAGTATGCCATCCTGCTTCAGGGTCAACATGCCGCCGGCCGTCGCCTGCTCATGGATTTCATGGACGGGTCTTTTCTGCTGAATCAAGTCCTTAAGCATATCGTCAGATATAAGGAGCTCATGAATGGCCAGCCTGCCCTTGTAGCCTTTATCGTTACAAAACGGACACCCCTTGGCCTTGTAAAAAGTGGCGCTCTCCGGCAGTTCAAAGGGCTTTGCCGGACATGGGCCGTATTCGTTTTTCAATTGCTCTATCTCATCGTTCCCGGGCTGATACGGCTCTTTACATTTAGGACAGAGGCGCTTTACAAGGCGCTGAGCAAGGACCCCCAGCAGGGCGTCTCCGAAGTTAAAGGGGTCCATGCCCATGCCAAGGAGCCTGGTTACGGTCTCAGGAGCGGAGTTGGTATGAAGGGTTGAAAATACAAGATGGCCTGTAAGTGAGGCCTCTATGACCGTTTTGGCGGTCTCTTCATCTCTTGTTTCACCGACCATTATCACGTCGGGGTCGGCCCTCAAAAAGGCCCTTAATATCCTGGCAAAGTCAAGACCTATGGCGGGCTTAACCTGAACCTGCCTGAGACCTGGCTGCAGGATTTCAACAGGATCTTCAGCCGTCCATATCTTTTTTTCAGGCCTGTTGATATAGCCCAGCGCGGCATGAAGGGTGGTTGTCTTTCCTGAGCCTGTAGGACCGACGACCAGGATAAGGCCATAAGGCATTTCGATCAGGCGCATAAGCTTATCGAGATTGTGCCTCAGAAGACCTAGCCGCTCGAGCGGCATGGCGCTGAATCCGGCCAATATCCTAAGAACCATGTCTTCGTTGCCGCCGACCGTTGGGAGCGCCGCGACCCTGAGTTCTATGATGTTGCCGGAGCGTGTCTTAAATTTTATCTTTCCGTCCTGCGGCAGACGCTTCTCTGCTATATCAAGCCCTGCCATTATTTTAAACCGCGAAATAAGCGCCGCCTTATAATCGGACGGGACGGTTTGATATTTCATGCAGTCTCCGTCGATTCTAAACCTTATCAAGGCCCCTTGCTTGCCTGCAAGCGGCTCTATATGTATGTCGGATGCATCTTTTTGATAGGCGTCATCAACAATCTGGTTTGCAAGCTGCACGACCACATTATCGGCCACTGTCTCGGTAATCGATACATTATCGGCCTCTTCATCTTCATCTATTGATATATCATCAACGAGCTCAAGTTGATCGAAGATATCCTTCTGGCCCTTGCCTTCAGATTGTCTGCCGTAAAAATAATCTATGAATTTGACAATATCTTCCTTGAATGCAACGGCAAATTCAAAATTATTCGCCTTTAACGTCTTCCTAATATTATCTATCTTTGTCAGATCGTGCGGATTATCAAGCGCCACCAGAAGCGAATAAGGCCCTTCCTTAATGGGGACACAGGTATTCGTCTTGAAAAAATGCTCCTTAACGCCATGTATGCACGAAGGTATGGATTCAATATTCTTTTCGTTGAATTCCACAAACGGACACCGGTAATATTCACTCAAGGAACGGCCTAAATCAGCCTTTTCCACGCCAAATTGGTTCAAGATGATATTTTCCAGGGAGGTCTTTTTTTGTTTGGCCAGCAGCTTTGCCGTCTCGAGTTGCTCTTCGCTCAAGAGCTTGCGGCTGATGAGATAGTAAAATCTGCCGTATTTCTGTGCGGTCTTGGTAAGGGATTCCAACTTGGCCTTGGCGTTTCTAAAATTGGGATCAAGACGCACTATCTGCTCCAACGCCTTTATCGAGAGCGGAATAGAGCCGGTGCGCTCATAAGTCAACGCCAGACGATAAATAACCTCGGCCCGTTCATCAGGTTTTAATGCAGGGTCCTTCAACGCCTCATCCAGATGCTCAATGGCGTCAAAGGGCATGTCCAGCAAGAGATAACACGAACCTATTTGCGAATGTATGGGTCCTGGCGGAAGGTCTGTCTTTAGAAGATCCTTTAATTCAGATACGGCCTCCTGATAAAACCCAGCATCTATAAGACCGAGCGCATTCTCAAGCCTGTCCTTGTTTTCCTTTATTATATCTTTTTGAGACGGGGTATTGGTTGAAGACGCAAGCCTTAAAAGGCGTCCGGTAATATCTATGGCGATAGGATGAGATGCCTCTATTCTTTCTAGAAGTTCTTTATAGATAGACCCAGCCTCTTCTTTAAGACCCTGTTTTGCATAGACATCGGCCTCGAGCAACCTTGTCTTTACGGACTCATCGATCTTTTGATTCATGGGATCCCCATACGTAACGGCCCTAAGATACGGTGACACTTATCACAGGGATGGATTCGCCGGCATTGTTTTTAATTGTGCCCAAACAATGAGGCGCGCCGTCTTCGCCGGGCTTCCATATCCACTCTCTTTGGATTGGAAATAAAAGCGGCTCGGCATCCGCCAAAAGAGCGGCACCGCACCCATCCGCGTAAAGAATCACCACAACCCCTTTGCCGCCAGCCGCAGATGCCGGCCACGGCGCCCTTAACACCGGAAGCAGCATGGAGGTAAGCTCGGACTCATCCTTTTTTGACAATTCACCCTCAATGAGCGCGCCTATCTTGGCCCAGGGCCATGATCTTAATATCTTCAACGGGATGAGGTCCATATCTTTTATTTTTTTGCCGGTCCACCAGGCCGTCTTGCCTTTGAATGCTATTTCACCTGGTATAAGCGCGACTGTTTTACCCCCCCATGAAGTCATAAAAAGTCTTGTCCATGGACACTCGTCTTGTTCCACCTCATATCTTTGTTTCGGTCCGTGCGCATCCTTCTTGTCAGGACCGGCTTGTTTCTTTACTGCAATATCTGACTCAGTGTACGGAAGCGGACGATCAAAACAAGGCGACACCTCGCACAGTCTTATTCTCCCCCGCTCCAAATCTTCTCTTATGCCCTTATAAAACATAAATAGCTTTTCCATGCCCTCGGTATTGGCCATAAGCCGTTCGGCCCTAAGCATACGCCCGATGCACCCGTCTATATCATCCATGAGGCCGTTAATCGCCTCATAAAGACCGGGCGGCAAGAGGCCTTTTGAAGATTCGTCAGGGGTCTCTATCTTGGCGGACGCCGATATTCCGGGGGGCGCCTCTGCCATGGCGGCCTTGGCGGTTATTGTATCTCCGGATGAAACAACGGCGTCTCCAGCCTTTGTCACCAACAAAGGCTCTCCTTCTATCTCAAGCTCAAGCGGCTCCATTTCTTCAAGATTTCCGGCAGGCGCCGGAGGAGCCACCTGGGCATGCATGTCTGTGGCAGGCAGCCCGGGAACAGGCTGAACAACACCGCCAAGGACCAAGCCGCTTAACTTTGCGATCGAGGCACTTGCCAGCTCTGGTCCCGCAGGTCCGCCAGATGCAATTTCTTTTACCGCCTCGAGCGACTGCTGCAATGTCTTGAGCCCGTCCATGGGCAGACTTCCAGGCGAGGTAAGCATGAGATCAAAAAATTTACCGATAAGCGTCTGGAATTCTTTTAAGGGAGGCCTTTCATCGGGCCCAAGGGCCTCAAAAAACTCATCAATAGAACTTCTGGCCAGACCTATATTAGCGTCGGTTACTTCCCATTCAAGGGTAAGAAGGTGCTGCAGGCACCTTTCAAACTTACCATTCATGTCCAGCGGATGCGCCTCGGATATTATAACCGGTTCATTTTCAAGCTCGAACCTACTTTCAGGCGACGCCTCAAGGGATTTTTCTTTTTCCGCATCGGATAATTCGCCGACCTCCCTTACGCTACTGGTGACTGGATCGATCTCGATATTTTTTGAAGGGTTAAAAAGATCGTCTATGGCGCTTTCAATCTCTGATTCAAATGAATCAAGCTTGATATCTCCGTCTTTCTGGACCATGGCCTCTCTCCTTGTCTTCTCTTAACAGGCCCTTGCTGTAACCCTGGCTAGCGCCCCACCAGCATATTTTTTTGAGTCACATGGCGGACGGTGCGCTTGCTTATCTCTTTTAACGTCTCAAAGACCCCGACGCCTTTTGTGGCCGCGGCCTCGAACCTTGGAAACACAAGGCCGTTGTTTAAATCCCTGTCAAGCTCTTCAACGCCGATGGTTGGGATCGGCGATGAAACAAGGTCGCGCTTATTATATTGTAATACCATAGGCACCTCGCCTAACGAAGCGCCGTATTCCCTAAGGCTGCGCCTGAGTTCTTCAAGGCTTTCCCTGTTCTTTACTTGACGCACCCTAAGTGAGTCGGCAACAAAGACTAACCCGTCCGCTCCCTTCAATACAAGTTTGCGCGTGGCCTCATAAAGGGCCTGCCCAGGCACGGTATAGAGCTGGATTCTAATGTCAAACCCGCCGACCTTTCCGAGCGTAAGGGGCAAGAGGTCGAAAAAAAGGGTGCGCTCTCCTTTTGTCTCTATGGTGATCATCTTGCCCTTGGTCTTTTCGCTCATGGCATTATAAATATAGAGCAGATTGGTGGTCTTGCCGCACCTGCCAGGGCCGTAATAGACAATTTTACAATGGATTTCCCTCTTGCTTAAATCGATTAAGGCCATATATCAGGGTTCAAACAGTTCTTTTATGACTTTTATGACTTCCGCAACCCTGAGCCTTACAAGACCAAGCGAGACATTGTCGTCAAATATGCTGACCATGATCAAGTCGCTGTTTATCCTCACAAAATGCAGGCTATCTTTCTTTCCCTTGTGGAAGAGGAGCGTGAAGTCGTCTTCTCCTATCAATTTCGCCAATTCCGAAGTGGCTGCGAAGTTGGCCGCAGTGAGGGCGGCGAGGGAAATTATATCTATCTCCTTGGGGCCGCCGCCGCGGCTGGCCACGACGTTTCCTGCCTGATCAACCAAGAGGACCGTATGGACCCCTGCCTTGATAAGCGATTCGTCAATCTTGTTGCATGCAACTTCCAGCGCCGATGTCGTAACGATAAGGTCTGCCATGAGTTTATATTGTACCAATCATTATATTCTTTTTAGGTCTTGGTTTAAGATATTATATGTCAGCCGTTTTGAATATGAATATTTTATCGGAAAAGAGCTTATAAAAGATTAAATCAATAATTTCTGATATAATTAAAACTTAAGCTTAAAACAAAAAAAGTCGATAAAATAGAATTGAAGTGCTTATTTTGCGGACCTTTTAAAACATCAGGTGAAAAAACTTAAAAAACGGCCGGGAAAAGGTGCAGTTATAATAACGAAGCCGTATATATCTTGACGCAGGAAAACAGCCTTGAGATATTGTTCTTTAACAACCCTGTCAGGAGATTAAAGATTATGCAGGCTTCTTTGGCCAAGCGGCTGGACAAATTACAGGATCTCCCAGCCATGCCAAACACGCTCGTCATGGTGCTCGATTCTGTCAGCGACCCTGACGTTTCCATAAAAAACATTGAAAAAATTCTTGAAAACGACCCTATGCTTGCAACAAAAGTCCTTAGAATGGCGAATTCTCCATATTACGGCGCAGCAAATAGGGTAAACAGCATCGCAAGGGCCATTCTTGTCCTTGGTTTTAATGAAATTAGAAATTTAGTCATCGGACTATCTCTTACAGGCATGTTTTCAGGGGATCTTGGTTTCGAAGAATTTAATTCCAAGACAATCTGGCTTCACTCCCTCGGCGTTGCCAAGGTGTGCAAATACCTTAGTGAGCATATTAAGGATGTTGACCCGGAAGATATGTTTACCGCCGGGCTGATTCATGACCTCGGGCGCTTCATCATGGCTATAGACTTTACCGAGGAACTGAAGGAGATGTTTGAGATGAAGCGCTCACTTTCGATACCGCTTTCAGAGGCCGAGGAGCGCTACGGCATAACCCACTCCGAACTTGGGGCCTATCTGGCGCAAAAATGGGGGTTAAGCGACATGCTTAAGGATGTTTTGAGGTATCATCATGCGCCCCAAAACGCCGGTCCGTATATGCTTCAGGTTGCAACGGTCTTTCTCGCGGATCAGCTCTGCCAAAAGATAAAACTCGGCTGGGATCTCGACGGCGAAAAAAACAGCCGGCTCTTGGTGCCAAAGTGTCTGGGTATAGACGGCAAAATTATTCAGGATGTGGCCAATAGACTTAAGCACGAAAAAAGTGATATAGAAAATCAGTGGGGGAATATAATTCCGGATTAAACGGGCTGGCCCGGGGGTATACGGCAAGTGTCTAACGATAATCATGTCAAGGTGCTTGTGGTCGACGATACGGCGTTCATGCGCCGCGCGCTGGTCGACATCCTGTCTCAGGACAAAAATATAGAGGTTGTCGGCGTAGCCAAGCACGGCAAGGAGGCCCTGGATGGCATCGAGGTCTTAAGGCCCGACGTAATAACTCTCGATATTGACATGCCTGTCATGGATGGCCTCACGGCCATCAAGCACATAATGATAAAGAATCCGACCCCCGTAATCATGATAAGCGGGCTTGCGGGGCACGGGCGCGTAACCCTTGAGGCCCTGCGTCTGGGAGCGGTTGATTTTTTCCCGAAACCCTCCGGCACGATATCCCTTGACATACACAGCCAGGCCGAAGAGCTGAACAGGCTCGTCATCCAAGCATCAAAGATCAACCCCATGACCATCAAGCGCGTGCGCTTCTCCAACCAGAGGCCCTTGAAATTAAACGCCCTTAAAGATTCCCAATCCCTTGGCGTAATAATATTTATTGTCAGCAGGGGCGGCATCGGCCCTTTCATGAGGCTGCTCGTAAATCT
This sequence comes from Deltaproteobacteria bacterium, assembly GCA_021787835.1. Classification (GTDB taxonomy): domain Bacteria; phylum Desulfobacterota; class Dissulfuribacteria; order Dissulfuribacterales; family Sh68; genus JAJYLJ01. The sequence continues at coordinate 18,110 of JAJYLJ010000012.1, forward strand.
AAAGACAGGGCTTCCGGTCTCAATCATATGCGTACAAGACATTTCCAGGGGCGTCCTTGAATCATATTCAAGGGAATTAAACTCGCTTGTGCCGTGGGATGTCGCCTTGGCGGAAAACGATACACCCCTGACCCCGGGCGCATGCCTTCTGGTGTCAAGGGAGCAAATATGCGGTATTGAAGATTTAAAGGGCATGCCTAAAATTAACAACGCCCAACCTGCCAATATAAATGAGCTACTCGACCAGACTTTATTCATGATGGGCCGGCAGTGCCTCGCCGTTGTTGTCGGCGAACCCGATGCCCCTTACTGCGAAGGCCTTAAAAAAATAAAAGACGCCGGCGCCGCCGTATTGTTTTTCGACCACAATTCGACAGGCCTGCCATGCGGCGAAATTTATAAGCATATCGGCGCTGAGGCGGTTTCGAACGAGCATGAACTATTTGCGAAAATAGACGCCTTTGGACGAAAGCTATTTTTTGATGCGGTTTTGCTATAAGCTTGGCCTATCAAAATAATCAATTTATAATTTTAAGAAAGGTTGGTTGCCATGCAAGAATCACAATCACAGGACCGCGCCCCGGACAGAAATAAAAAAATACATGTCCTCGTAGTGGACGATTCCCCGCTTATGTGCAAGGCGTTAAGCAGAATCCTTTCCGAGGATCCGGCCTTTCATATAGTAGGGCAGGCTTTAAACGGCGAAGAGGCCATCGAGGCCCTTTCAAAGACGCCTTGCGACGTCTGCACGCTGGACGTGCATATGCCGGGCATGAGCGGGCTTAGCGCGCTCAAACATATCATGATACGCTCACCGGTGCCCACGCTCATGGTAAGCGCGTTTACTTCAGAGGGCTCAAGAGTGACCTTTGAGGCATTGAGATACGGAGCTGTGGATTTCTTTCAGAAACCATCCCAGGACAAGGGAGAGGATCTCGATGCGCAAAAGGCCCTGCTTCAGGAGCGTGTAAAAAGGGCGGCAAGGGTCCAGGTCAAGGCTGCCAGATATTTAAGGCTTAAGCAGGTTGCGGCAGGCCACCCGGATGCCATAAAGGCGGCCTCCGGACAAGGCCCTGAGACACAAGGCGGCATAATTGTAATAAGCGCGTCAACGGGCGGCTATGCCTCGCTGCTTTCATTGTTGCCGGCCACAAGCGCCCCTTCCAAACCAATCATTGTGTCTGTCCGCGCTCAAACGCGTTACCTGCGGGCATTTGTTGATTATCTGGCCACCTATGTATCATTCAACATGAAGCTGGCCGAAGACAACGAGGTCTTGCATAACGGAACAGTTTATTTCATAAACAGCGACGACGCAGCCTCCCTGGAGCAAAAAGGGGAAGATCTCTTGCTGAGCATCACGCCTAGACCAAGACTGTCGGACAGGGAAAGCGGCCTTGATCTCCTCTTGTATTCGGCAAGTGAACACTTTGGGAACAGGGTATTGGCTGTATTTCTGTCTGGAGACGGCGCCGACGGTTTGAGCGGGGCGAAAGAGGTTCTGCGCCTTGGCGGCAGGGTTCTGGCGCAAAGTCCGGCTACGTGCCTTGCACCGGAAACCCCGATCATGGCGGCCAGGGAACTAGGGGTTGAGACCTGTCTCCTTAATGAGATAGCCAAAGATATACATCCCGATATCCAATGATTAAAATATGAAAGCGCGCAGCGATATAGCCGGAAAGATAAATATATTACCTGATACATTGCAGGACAATCCTGGCGGCAGGTTTAATGCCTGCATAGAAGAGGCCGGTCTTGCCGATCTTGTACAGTTTGCCTGCATGGAGGGGCAAGACCGGGTCATAGAGATCCAAGGCAATGAGACCGGTGGCAAGATATTCTTTTCCAAGGGCGAGGTGGTCCACTCAATATGCCAAGGGGCTGCCGGAGAGGATGCCTTTTTCCGTCTCATGGGCATAAAAAATGGCAATTTTTTGTTAAAAAGGACGACAAACAATACGGAAAAAACTATACAAGTGCCCTGGAATTTTCTGCTCATTGAGGCACTAAGACGAAAAGATGAGGCAGGATTTAGAAATAGCTCCAAAGAAACCGAGACATCGATACTGGTAATAGACAATTCCCATGCCATCTGCGCAACCCTAGAGGGGATATTGCGTAACGGCTGCGGGGTCAAAAACGTCATAACCGCCAACGACGGCAAGGACGCCTTGGAAAAGCTTATTACAAACAGGCCAAGCCTCATCGCACTTGACATAAACATGTCAATAATGTGCGGGGACCTGGCGGTAAAACACATAATGATACGGTCTCCAGCCCCCGTATTCCTTTTTTTCAGCAAGCCCGACGCCCAGACATTATTCCCTAAGGTCATGGAACTTTTAAGGCTCGGGGCCATGGATTTCATCCCGAAGCCTGAGAACGATAATGACTGGGCCGAGGTATCCGGGAGGATGAAAAGAATTTCGGCTTATTTAAGCGCCCTTAAAATCAATAACATCCGAAGGGCGAGACAGCCAAAGGAATTCTCCAAAAAGGCGCGGCAAACAGGGCCGGCCAGCAAGCTTTTCATGGTCATCGGCGGCATAGGCGGACTCATAGAACTGCAGAAAATACTGCCCTCACTCCCATCGCGCGACGATCTTGCGGTCCTCGTATTCCAAGATATGGCCGATGGATCAGTGCCCATGTTTTCATCCGCAATGGATCAGTGCACCGAAATCACGATTTCCCAGCTCAAGGATGGCGGGCCGATTTTAAGTTCGCATTGCTGGTTCGTCAATTGGACCGGTTCCTGGAAGATCGCGTGCTGGGAAAACGGCCAGGCCATACGCCAAACAGGGGCATCTTCCGTTGAAAAGGGACATTTTGATATCGGCGGGCTCATATCTGCGGCATCACTTGCTTATGGCCCGAACTTGGCGATCCTGGCGCTGAGCGGAACCGATCTTGATATGAAGGCTGGCCTTGAGGACGCGGTCATGCACGGGTCGCACTTCTGGCTTCAAAATCAGGCAAGCGCACTTTATCCAGGGCCGTTGGAGGAAATAGGCTCGTGGGAACTTGAGGAGGCTACCGTCGAGACGGAAGCGGTAGGCAAATTGTTGCAAAGGTGGTGTCAAGGAGAGACGTTGTGGCAAGACTTCTGATTGTGGATGACTCAAGTTTTATGAGAAAACACCTCGTCCAGTCCCTTACCAGCGCCGGCCACGAGGTGGTCGGCCAGGGCGAGGACGGCATGCAGGGGTTTGAACTTTACAGGCAGCTTCGGCCTGACTTTGTAATAATGGATATAACCATGAGGGGTACGGACGGCATAACGGGCGCAAAAATGATAAGGGAATACGACCCAAGCGCAAGGCTTGTCTTTATAAGCATGGTGTCAGATCCCGATATTATATCCGAAGCCAAGGCCTTGGGAGCCATGGATTTCATAGGAAAAGACGCCCATGACCGCCTTTTAGAGGTCATCAAAGGAGGAAACGGCCATGACTCAGCTTGATCAGGATATGTGGCGGGAATTTGTTGTCGAGGCTGAAGAGCACCTGCATGAAATAGAACCGAATCTTCTACTTCTCGAGCAGCACCCTGATGACATGTCCTTGGTTGGCGACTGCTTCCGGAACATGCACAGCATAAAGGGCGCGGCTAGCTATATGGGTCTTGCACGTGTAAGCGCCCTGTCGCATACCCTCGAGGATCTCTTTGACCGGCTGAAAAACGGCGAGGCCGAATGTGACACATACCTCATAAATACTGCATTTGAAGCGGTCGACAAGCTAAAGAAGCTTGTAAAGGAGATAGCGGAGACCCAAACCGAGACAACAGAAATAGATAACATGCTTGAAAAGATCAATGCCATCGGGCGGGCTGAGCCCCCTTCCCCCAGCGAAGACAGATCAGCCCGGCCCGAGGCCCTGGAATTACGAGCATCCGCCGGAGAAGAAGGTGGCGCGCGGCAAGAAGACAAGCCAGCCGAAACCGCCAATCCAAAGATCCTGGATGACGACGAGCTTATGGGCATATACGCCGATGAAATGAAGGCCATCTGGGCAAGACTCAAGGCCGTCATGGAAGCAGGAGACCCTATCGACGCCTCCTTGCCTCTTTCCATAATGGAAGATATGACCAGGGTCACCAATTATGTCGGCATAGACAGCCTTCTTGGGGCCATAAAATCATGCTCGCAAGAGGTTGCTTCGCATGGACAAAACGGAACCATCCCGGCCCAGGACCTCAAAATGCTCACAGCAGGGCTTGCGGACGCCATTGAAGAGGTCATCGGGCCGATAGACGTCAAAGACGTCCAATCCAGCGAACCAATCAAGGATGGCGAGGAGGACCGGGAGCTCTACGGGATATTCGTTGATTTTTTAAAAGAGGAGGCACGCCCCCTCGCCACTGTGCCTGAAAGGCCTGGGCCTGAATGGATACAGGCATGCCAGGGCGCCATAGAAAAAATAACGGCGTCCGCTAATTATATGGACTATCCGGAGGTGGTGGCCTTGATGGAGGAGTGGTCAGAAAGGCTTACCGAGTCCCTTACCCACCACGGAAGCGGCGAGGACTTCAATCCGGAGAAATTAAATGAACTGTGGGCAAGGCTTACAAAGATCATACCTGAACTTGAAGATGTGTCTTACGGGACGGACCAAATGGCTCAAGGCCAGGGCGTACCTAAGGACATAGCTGAAAGAGGCGCGCTCGATGACGCCATTGATTCTTTTTTTGACGCCGGCGCGAGCCTGTCCCCTGAAGATCGAACCGGACTCGATGAGATGGCAAACAACGCAGCGCGGTCAGAGGATGTTGCGGCAGGCCCGCGGCAGGATATCGTCCCGGCTGGCCGGCATGAAGCGGCCATCAATGCGCCACACGATATAGATAGACGCGATACCGCGGTGATCATGCGCGAAACCGATGCCGTTTCAAGGCCTGAAAAGGCCTCGCAAACAGTCAGGATCGACTTGGACAGGGTGGACAACCTCCTCAGCAATGTGAGTGAACTCGTCATCCTGCGCGCTGCGTTCGAGCAGATCGCCGCCAATCTTAAGGGAGTTTATACGGACTGGATAAACCGCCGGCTCCTCAGCGTCAAGGAACTAAAGGGGCTCAAGGATCTGACGGCGCGCCTTGGCGAAAATGCAACGGCCTTTTCAAGGGCGGTTCAACAGGTGCAGGAAGATGTCATGCGCATCAGGATGCTTCCGGTAGGGCATCTTTTTGACCGTTATCCAAGAATCATAAGGGACCTTGCGCAAAAACTGGGCAAAAAAGTCGAACTGCATATATCGGGCGGAGATACGGCCCTGGATAAACGCTTGATAGAACAAATGGCCGACCCGCTCCTGCACATCATCCGGAACGCTGTCGATCACGGTATAGAAACGCCCGATGAGCGGACCATAAGGCTTGGCAAATCTCCCATAGGACGCATCGTGATGTCAGCTAATCAGGATGGCAATTTTGTCGTCATGAAGATAAGCGACGACGGCCGCGGACTTGACCGGGAGGCCCTGCTTCGAAGGGCCGTATCTCTTGGATTTATAGGGCGGGAGGCGGCCCAGGCGATGCCGGACGACCGTGTATGGGAGCTCATATTTCTGCCCGGCGTGACCACTGCCGCAGAGGTCACCGATACATCGGGCAGAGGGGTTGGGATGGATGTGGTCAAAAAAAATGTGGAAAGGCTTGGTGGGACGATCAGGGTTGATTCCGCACCTGAGCGCGGCACCGAAGTCACGGTCCGCATACCGCTGACCCTCGCCATCATTCAGGCCCTGCTCGTTAAGGTGGGCGGCCAGACCATGGCCGTGCCCCTTTCCTCTGTAAGGGAGATAATACGCGTAACCTCAGAAGAGATAAGCTCGATAGAGGGCTATGAAGTCATGTCGGTCAGACAGGCGACCGTACCTGTGATAAGGCTTTCAAGGATATTCCGCGGCACCGGCGCAGACGACAACCCCCAAAGACTTTTTGTCGTCATAGTTCATCATGGGGAACTGGAGGCGGGTCTGGGCGTGGATTCGCTTATAGGGCAGCAGGACGTAGTCATAAAACCATTGGCAGATTTCCTGACCGATGAACCTGGATTCTCGGGCGCAACCATCCTGGGCGACGGCTCGATAGGCATGATTCTTGACATCCCGGCCGTATTAAACAAGGCAAAGGGGTTTGTCCAGCGTAAACAAAGGGCGATGGAGCTTTCAGCCCTTGGCCTGGGGGAGTTGAGCGGCACGCTACACTAGCAGGTCAAAAACGCGCCGGCCGAAGGCTCCGTTCATGGTTGTGTCGCTGAGGCATATCCCTGCATATCCACATAAAGTTGCCCGCAGGCCGCGGCAATATCCTGTCCCTTACTTTTCCTGATGATGACCGTATACCCTGCATCCATGAGCACCTTCTGAAACGCTGCTGCCTGATCCATTGAAGGCGCGACGAACGGCAGCCCAGGGCTTTCATTAAACAGGATGAGATTGATCTTTGACGGGATGCCTCTTAACAGCTTAGCAAGCTTGCGGGCGTGATCGATGCTGTCGTTCATGCCTGCAAGCAGCAGGTATTCAAATGTGATGCGCCTCCTGGGACTCAGGGGATACGCCCTGCACGCGGCCATGAGCTGGGCGAGCGGATACCTGCGGTTTACCGGCATCATCTCACCTCGCGTCTCGTCATCAGGGGCGTGAAGCGATATGGCGAGCCCTACATCGGCTTCCTGCCCCAGCCTCAGCATCTCAGGGACAAGACCGCAGGTTGAGACCGTGATCCTCCTTTTGGAAAAACCAAGCCCGAGGTCATCGGATATGATGTCTATCGCCTTAATAAGATTTTCATAGTTGGCAAGGGGCTCGCCCATGCCCATAAAAACCAGGTTTTTTGGCCTAAATCCCTCGCCAAGGTGCTCAATGACAGAAAGTACCTGCCCGGCTATCTCGGAGGTCTCAAGCTGACGGACAAAACCCATTTCTGCCGTATGACAGAACCTGCATCCCATCGCGCAGCCGACCTGGGTCGATACGCAAAGCGTCCTGCGGCCCCTCTCTGGTATGAGGACGCCTTCCACCATCAGGCCGTCGGCAAGACCGAAGCCGAGCTTTATGGTCCCGTCTACGGATCGCCTCTCAGCTATCACCTTGAGGCGCGTTATATAGCCGGCCTGAGAAAATCTCTCCCTCATACCGGCAGACAGATCGGATATGCCGGAAAATCCGCCAAGGCCAGGCCGCCACAGCCACCGGAAGACCTGTCTGCCCCTATAGGCCTTAAGGCCCATCTCAATGGCCAGTTCCTCAAACCCCTTTCTTGTAAGGCTCCTAAAATCAATCACGCTTCTGTATAAAAACCCCTTTAAGGGCAGTCATGAATTTTTAAGCGCAGACTGGCCTGTTGACTCAAGGACACTCAACCAAAACCTGCTGTCGAGATTCACCTGCTTTCTCCGCTTTATCGCGGCATTTATAGGCACGTGCACATAGCGGTCGTTCCACAGGCTCACCATCATGTCGGTCTTGCCGGCCATTGCCGCATGGACCGCATTCTGCCCAAGGTTTGCGCAATAGAGCCTGTCATCCACGTTTGCAGGCACGCTTCGCACGATATAGCTGGGGTCTATGTACCTGACAAAGGCCTCCATGCCTATTTTATCGAAATATGAGTTGAAGGTGTCGCGGAGAAACAGGCCTATATCGCCGAGCTTGACGTTTCCAGAGGGATCGGTCACAGACTTCACGCCGCTTACATAGCGCTGGCCCGCGCCCTCGGCGGCCACCACCACGGCATGGCCGCGCGCCCTCAGCCTGGCCTCAAGGACCTTCAAGAGCCCGCCTTCGCCCTCGAGATCAAAATCGCTCTCCGGTATGAGACAAAAATTCACCTCTCGCAGGGCGTTTGTGGCGGTTGCGGCTATGAAACCCGAATATCTCCCCATGACCTTGACAAGGCCTATGCAGTTAGGGGCGCCCACCGCCTCTGTGTGTGCGCACCTTATGGCCTCGCAGGCCATTTCTACGGCGGTGTCAAAGCCGAAGGTCTTCGAGACCAGATAGACGTCGTTGTCTATGGTCTTCGGGACCGCTATCACAGAGATCTTTAGCCCTCTTTTGGCTATCTCCTCGGCGATCCTGCTACCTGCCCTGAAGGTCCCATCCCCTCCTATCATGAAGAGCACATTGACATTGAGCCTTATAAGGGCATCCACAATCTCTTCCACAGGCTGGCCACCGCGGGATGAGCCGAGGATCGTCCCGCCGTACTCATGTATGCGCTCAACACTCTCAGGGGTGAGTTCCATAACAGGGAGGCCGTATCTTGGGATAAACCCCCTGAGCCCATAGCGTATCCCGATGGTGGGACCTGCTGCATTATAACTATAATGTGAGGTCATGACGATGGCGCGGATCACGTCATTTATGCCTGGGCAGAGCCCTCCGCAGGTCACAACCGCGCAGCGCGTCTTTGCAGGGTCAAAGTATATCCGGCTCCTTGGCCCCGCCATCTCGAAAGAAAGCGGCTGGCTTTTGAGCTCGCAGGCCTTTTGAATGTATCTATTTGATATATTTACCAGCACACGGTCTTCGTCAGAGACAAAACATGAGTACTGCCTCTTGACGAGGGGGGATTCTATCCTGACATCCCCAAGCGAGGCTATGCCGGTTTCTATGTCATAATCATCTCCGACCTCGTCTATCAAATCGTTAGGCAAGTCGCTAGGCGTATTTGGGATCGGGCGTTTGTCACTTTCCGGCACCATATCCAGCACCTCATTTTTTATTTTTTTTCAAAACAATATCCATTTTACACTAGCCAAACAGGGCCTGTCATGTCAATTTAAAAGACTGCCATGGACAATCAAACCATCGGGGTATTTGATTCAGGGGTAGGCGGGCTTACAGTGGCGCGGGAGCTCAGGCGTATGCTCCCTGCGGCGCCTCTTGTCTATTTCGGCGACACGGCCCGCACGCCATACGGCACAAAAAGCCCGGAGACTCTTATACGCTATGCGCTTGAGGACGCAAGGTTCCTTATCGGCAAAGGCGCAGGCCTCATTGTAATCGCCTGCCACAGCGCGGCAAGCGTGGCCACCGAGGCCTTGAGGCAAGAGCTGCGGGCGCCTGTCTTCGAGGTCATAACCCCGTCCATAGACCAGGCCGTTGCAAAGACCAAGAAAAAGGTGATCGGCCTCATGGGCACGAGGGCTACTGTCTCAAGCAGGGTCTATGAACGAGAGATAGGCGCAAGGAATGACGGAATAAAGGTCTACAGCCAGGCCTGCCCCCTGCTGGTCCCCCTGGTCGAAGAGGGCTGGTTTGATGCGCGGGAGACCCGGATGATCATAAAAAGATACCTGCGCCCGCTAAAGAACAACGGCATTGACACCCTGGTCCTTGGCTGCACCCACTACCCCCTTCTTAAGCCGGTTATTGCGGAAAAGATAGGCAAGCGGGTGGAGATAATAGACCCGTCAGCCGAGGCCGCAAGGGCCGTGCGGGATTACCTTGAGGCCGACAGGGCCCTTTACGCCACACGCGATGACAGAATTGCCGAGAGCGAACGTAAAGGCCGGGCCGAGGCCAGGTTTTTCATGTCTGACCTCACGCCGGCAACAGAGCGGATAGCAAGATGGTTTTTGGGCGAAAACGTAAGGCTTGAAAGGGACGGCCCTGATTGATTCAAATTCCCTCGTTATTATATGGCCAAAACATTGACGTTATTACGCACCAGTTGGATTCTAATTTTCCTTATT
>JAJYLJ010000110.1 GCA_021787835.1 Deltaproteobacteria bacterium
CGGGCGCGCGCTATAGGGGCGGTCGGGTCGCCTCGGGTGCGGGTGGGTGGTGCGGGTGAGTTATGCTTGTTCCAGGAATGAAGTTAGAATTTTGGTTGGAAGCGGGATGTTGATTACGAACGGATTGAGATGCTCAGAGCATGTGTATCCGTTTGGAATGCCTTTAACGCTGGAGATTGAAATAAACGCGCACTCTTTTACGTCTTTGAATTTCCGCTTGCCTTCAGAAAACTCCGCTTCGCAAACCATGCAAGATATTCTCATTGTCATCCTCCTGATCGGTCTTAATTACAGTCTTAGAATACCAGTTAAATTTCGGTTTGTCAAGGGTTATTTTCAAGTTATTTTAAGGCTGGCCCAAGATGCGCGTACAGGCCGTCAAAGAGTTTCCAGAGAAGATACCACGTTACCGCTCCAAGCGCAATCCACGGAGCGAACGCTTTTAGGAATTCCGTCCAGTTAGTTTTCATTTTCGTGTCCATTCCGGCAACGATCTGTCAAGCTCGATGTTGTGAATGCCGCATACTACGTGCGAGGTAATGTCCATGATCGCTAAAGCCTTGGCAATGCGGGGATGCTTGGGTTTAATGTGGTTCTCTATCCTGACGGCTAGATAGTCTGCTGCGAGCATGGCAGGAAAGGCTGTTGCATTGCCAGCAAAGGGCCGGTAGAGCGGGTTCATCTCGCGCGTGTAACGATATTGCGTCAGCGTGTAATAGGTGGTAGCAGCATCAAATTGCCCGGATACGATCTGGAGCTTGTGGAGCTTCGATCCGTGGCATCCAAGTAGCGCAATACAAAGCAAGGTTTTCATGCCATCCTCCTCAGTGCCCGCGTGACGGGCAGACCGGGCGCACATGCCCGGTTTCGGACTTACTTCTTTTTGCTGGCTGGCTTGGCTGGCGGCTCAGCTTGCACTTTGCGAACTACTACGCACAATCGGCCCTGTCCGTCTTTGGCGATGTAGACCTCGTACTTCGCTTCGTCGAGATGTTGCTTGAGCTTCCGGGCGAGTCCGTTGGCCTCTCCGGGCTTGCTGTCCGTGGTATAAGGAACCACCAGCGGTTCATCTCCAGACCAGTTGCGCGACTTGACCTCGGCCATAACTCGGTCGAAGGCTTGCTTGGAAGCGGTGTTTCGAGTCCGCATCGGTTCGCTTCCGGGCCTTACGAAAGTGATGGTTGAAATCGGCATTGCGTGACCTCCATGTGAAATTTAACTACAGGTTAAGTGTAGGGTTATTTTCCGGTCTTGTCAAGTTATTTCTTTCGTTATTTTCAAGCTCTGGAAAGGTAAGCTGGCCGGAAAGATCGGGCTTGCGGGCCTCTTCCCGCTTGTGGCAATACCAGCAAAGCTCACGTTTGCGGCAGGGAAACCCGCACCGCTCACAGAGCTTTTTTGTTGTTTTGATCTTGGTTAACATGGGCAATAAACCTGTTAACTGCTTTCTGAATAGCGATTACAAAAGTGGATATTAGTTTTGGCTCTGTTTCGATTTCGGATTCCCAGAGAGTGACCCTTTCGGGAATGTCAGATAAACCCTTTGAGGTGATCTCAAGTTTGATTTTCATTGTTCACTCCTGTTATTACAATCGTGGCTGAATGCTGCATGGCCTAGTAATTTCAGGTGGTCTTCTAGGCTTATACAGCATATGTCTGCTATTACGTGGTTACAATAGTAGCATATAATAGTAACATGCTTACCACGCCGTTGTATTTCAAGTAAAAATTTCATTCGTCATCACCTATGCTTTCTGGCGGGTAAACTTCCCGTCCATCTATAAATACTTTTGGGGTGCTGGCTAATCCTTGTCTTAGCACAAAATCGTAAAAGACGAGCGTCCAGATTTCGCACTTGAGTAACGTGTAAGTTCCTTCGTGGGTTTTCACTTCCAAGATTGGTCTGTAAGGACTATCCATGTTCTGCCTTCCTTGAATATAGGATGTTGGCTCGCGCTTCCCAGTACTTCGATGGCCTTTTCCTGAGCGAGATGCACCTTGCCAGATTGAGCCGCTCCCTGGCTGGGTCGCTGCCTAGGATCGCTTGCGCTGCGATGGTTTCCGCTAGCGTGAGCTTTTGCCTGACTTTGATGACGATATGCCAGCCGTGCCGGGTGCGGTCCCACCTGATCCACTGGACGGAAAGTCCGATGGTGTGAGCAAGGGACTGTATAGAAATTCCTCGTATCCACAATCTTCGCACGCTGGAAATCCCGATAAGCTTTCTTCTTCTGCTGTCAATATGATCTGACTTCCGCAAATTAAGCATGTTCTTTTTATCATCAATGTCCACCATGATCTTTCCGGGTTCGTGAAACTCTTCCACGAGACCCCACTTTAGAAACCTTCCCGCCTTTCCGCTTCCCCTTCCCCAGTCTCTTACCCTTACGACGTGCTTTCCGTTTCGGTTTACGCTTACGCTGGCTTGTTTCAAGATGTAACGGACCTCCAACCGTATTCAGCCTGTGAGCTATGTGTGTGGCTAACCAGTTGCCGCGATTGAGCGATGGAAGATGAGTTAGAATTCCGTCTTGATTTTCAACTGGTTCCGGTTCCCAGTCCGCGTCCGGATTGCTCCATTCGAGATAGCTCAATCTCGCCCATGATGGTACGGTTCCCGTTTCGAGAGCTTGCAGGAAAGCAGTCAGGCGCGCGCGCTTCTTTTCGTCCAGGCTTAGCCCCTTATAGACCTTGGAGCTTACCCTTAATGCGACACGCCACTTGACCACAAGCCTTTGCCAGTCGCCACGGTCTCTCATTCGTACATTCCCCCTTCCTCGCTGGATTCGGCTTCCTGGTCGAAGTCTTCAAGCTCTTCAAATTCTTCCGGCAGTTCGATTTCAGGAGGTTTTCCGGGTCCGCCGCCAATTATCTTTCGCGGGGGATGAACTTTAGCTAACGCTCTCTCGCTGGCTTTTTTGGCAATCCTCGGATGATTCTTGATGTCAGCGCGGAATGCCGGCTTACCAAGCTTCCCGCGCATCTCCCGGTACATCTGCGCGGCTTGCTTGCGTTCCAGTCCATAGCGCGTCATCGAGCGGCCTAGAAACCTATTGTAGCTTGCGATTGACCACTTTGCCATTATTCCACCTTCGGCTCAATCAGTACGCCATGCTTCCGGGCTATGGCTGTAACTTCTCCCCAAAAAACCTCAGCTTGGCGCTTGCTCTGGAATTCGAGCAGGCTTTCATGTAATCGTTCGTAGGTTGACTCGTCACCCTCAATTTCGTATAGATTGAGGATAAGGTTAGAAAGGAATGTCATCGTCTGTGACTTTGCCATTTTCTTCTTCCTCCAATTCTGCGGCTTTGGCTTTGATAAATTCGGTCAAAAGTTTACTTCCTGGATCACCTAAAACAATAGCTTGACAGATCGTAAAGCTGCCTTTTTGCTTGGCGGTTATAATTGCGATTGGAATCAACTCTTCATCTAGCTTGTTTAGAAAGTTAGCAAGCCCCTTAACGATAGCGTTACCTTTCTTCTTAATATTTCGCTTAGATTTTCGTTTCGGGGCTTGCTTCGTTTTCATGTTATTTCTTTGCCTTTTTGGCGGCCTCGTAAGCTTCCGAGGCTGGCTTTGTGGCGGCCTCGTAAGCTTCATCAGCTTGCTTTGTGGCGGCCTCGTAAGCTTCATCAGCTTGCTTTGTGGCGGCCTCGTAAGCTTCCCAGGCTGGCTTTCTGGCGGCCTCGTAAGCTTCCTCGGCTTGCTTTGTGGCGGCCTCGTAAGCTTCATCAGCTTGCTTTGTGGCGGCCTCGTAAGCTTCCCAGGCTGGCTTTGTGGCGGACTTGTAAGCTTCACAGGCTTCCTTTTTGGCGGACTTGTAAGCTTCACAGGCTGGCTTTGTGGCGGACTTGTAAGCTTCACAGGCTTCCTTTTTGGCGGCCTCGTAAGCTTCCTCGGGTGATTGTTTTTTCATGTTATTCCTCCACCTCAAAGAATATCGAGCGCGTCATTTTGTTGATCTTCGGATTGTTGACCAGGGCAACAGACACGTCAATGGTCTTGCCCTTAAGCTTTGCGGCAATCTTATCAAAATCAGCGTTGTCTGCGTCCTCAAACCCGGCAATAGATGCAAGTGCTCGGATATTTGTCATGTTGATTGCCATGCAGGTTTTGCCGAAGATTTCCTTTTCAAAATCCATGATGGCCGGACTGTTGAAGTTTTTTGGTGCTTCCCGTAACTCCTTGCATATCACCTTAAAGTGATTTTGCTTGGCAGGAACATCCGAGCCATGCAGCATGGGCGGCCCTCCAATCCCACGCTCTGCTTTGATTTCTGCAATTGTTTTTCCCATATCGTTACTACCTCCGTATAATGCGCCCGTCACCCAGTTGCGGTTTTTCGGTTTCGCCCGTTCCAGATGACAGGTTCGTACACTTACAAACCGCTGACAGGTCAGGCAAGTAAAGCCTTTAATCCTGTTCCTGAACCACATGGTAATCATGGGCTTATTATGGCATGTTGGGTTCATTATATAATTCCAGGTTTAGATGAATCAGTGAATTCGAGCAGCATTGTCAAAAAATCAATGTCTGCTTTGTTGACCTTGGCCCTATCTTCCGAAACAGCATTCGCTCTGGCAAGAGTTTTTAAGGTTACGTGTGGAGAGAAACTAAGCATAGAATTGGTTCTTTGCCAGTGAACTTTTCCGCTTTTATAATCTCTTACCACCTTGCAACCTAATTGAGAAGAAAATGTTATTGCAAGGCTTTCGATTTCTAGAGCTTCTTTCTCAGCGATAATTGGCGAAGCATCCTTAATCTTGGTTTGAATGTTGATTTCAGGGAGGCTTGCTCCTGTCAGTTTGTCGTCCCGGATAAGCTCATTGCCTTTTCTCTCAGTTGTAACTGAATAGTTAAATTGTATGATAAGAAACCGTCTGATAATGCCGAGTATTCTCCACTTCCGATGATGGCTTACATACATGTCAGGGGTCACGGCTGAACAGATTGAAATCGGACGATGTTTGATCTCTTTCGATTTTCTTCCATCATCAATTCTGGCAGTGCCTTCGGACATCATCGAAAGCAGGTTGCTCATGGTTAAGTTCGTCACAGAGGATTTGTGGGAAAGTGGCACATTGAAATCCGGTAGAATGATGCTCCTGATTTTATTGTCATGATCTTGGGCTAGCAAGTCCATTAAGCCACCTGAGGTAATATCGTTTGTGTGATGAATAAAAGGAGCACGCCAGCGCATGAGCGAAAGGGACTTTCCCCCTCCGCTAGGAGCTACTAGCAGAATGCTCACTGGGGGATATTTCACATCTAATAAACATGTGTGAAGGACAGTGTTAATGATTTTATTAATAGGTGCGATTCCTGCCAGTTCTGTGTTTGCCATACCCGAGAGTCTATCGCATCATCGGTAGCGTGTCAAGCTCTATTTTGCTACCGTGCCCCGGAGGGGGTGAGGTAGAAGAGTTTTCCTAATCATACATACATACATATGAGTAGGAAAAATCTGTTACTGGACCCCCCCTGCCCAACCCTTGACACCGCGCGGGCTCTGGCATAAGTTATAGCAATGGAAGCAGAAACGGGTACGCCCTTCTCCGCCGAACCTTTCCCGCAACCGTCCGTGTCCGGGCCGCGCCGGGTCGCCGTGAGCGTCCCGACCGACGACAGCGGCAAGCCGGACTGGTCGAAGGTC
>JAJYLJ010000111.1 GCA_021787835.1 Deltaproteobacteria bacterium
CAAAAGAAGGGTGGACACCCCTAGTCTCGCGCTTGCGAGCGCAGCCTCACAGCCGGCGTGCCCCGCCCCGACAACTATTACTCCATACCGTCTCGGATGAACTGACACAGATTACCGTCCAGGCTCACCGGCGGCGATAGGACATAAACATATCGCCATACGGTGCAGCATCTTTTGATTTGAATTTATTGTTTATATTCCCTGAAACCATCGATCAGTTGCCGGAATGAGGTGGGTTTGTACATCTTGAAACCCTCTTCGTCAATATAAACAAAGTCATAGGTAATATGAGGCTGCGCCTGGTTTATGTCTTCGCACCACTGTCTGAGCCGGGCCATCTTAAGCGGCGTGTCAAGGTCTTCCTGGCCTTTGGTCTCAACGACAACTATCTGTTTGTTAAATAATTTTACTATGAAATCAGGATAATAGTTTGAGATATCACCATCCGCATTCACATAGTCCAACTTGAAATGCACCGCCAGATAGTTCTTGGCGTATGAAGCCACGTCGTTGCAGTCTTCCAGAAAGCGGGCAAAGAGCAGTTCAAAATGGCTATCTCCGATGATGCGGTTGAAGACGCTCTTTTCTGGGATAAGATAACCTTGATCCTTGGCTACAAAGGGACGCATCTGCCGGAGCTTTATCGTGTTGCGGACCTCGGCATCGCCCTTGTCAAGGATGGTCATCGCATTGATCGTTCTTTTGAAGGTTTCAATCAGCGTTTTCGTGGCGGCTGATTCTGATAGATTGCGCAGGGTATTCGGGTCTTCCAGCTCTACCTGCCGGTCGAACAACTGATCCTGCACGAAAGACTTGACCTTACCGTAAAGCACGTCGTAGCCGCTGACCAGACGCAGGTCTTTCATAATCGTCCGCGTGAAGTAGCCGATAACGCTTCGGTAATCCGCAATGCCCGCCGTATCCAGGATGGTGGTGTGCGTCACCTCGCCGGTTGTGATGTCCTTAAAGACGATCTGCCGCTGTTCATCTTCATTGAACCGCCGATAGGCCACACGCTGTAACCCCGTACCGGCGATGTCCACGATGTCCAGATCAGCCAGATTCTTGTATTCCCGATATACGCGCGGCGTCAGCACCGGGATTTCGATATCAAGCGCCTCGATGTCTTTTTTTACATTTTTCTTGTCGATCTCTACCACCAGCGGGGTTTTGGCATCAGTGCCCTCACCCATAGGCTTGCACTCCAGCACCACACCCTCGGCCTGAATGGATTCCACGAAATCCATGAATGCATCAGTGCCGACCACGCTCACATATTCCTCAATGCCGCCTGGATACATCTTGCGCAAGCCGCGCCCCAGAGTCTGCTCCGGCAGGATATTGCTCTTAGCTGAATAGGCGCGCAGGCCTACTATAGTGGTGACATTCCTGACATCCCAGCCCTCCTTGAGCACGAGCACAGAGACGATAGCCTTATAAGGGCTGTCAAGGTTGTCAATCGCATTGGCTTGTTCGCGCAGCTTATCCATCTCCTCCTTGGCCTTACCTGAGGCCGCCTCGGAAATCTCGCCGTTATTCTTGGTGTGAATGACCAGCACCGCGTCTTTTCCGGCAAACTCTGGATAAGTGGCTTGCAGATACTCGGCCACATCATCACAGTTTCGGGTGTCATCGGTCATAACAAACAAAATGGCTTTTTTACCCATCTTTTCGTGTTCCGCCGCGCTCTTCCGCCATTCGATCACGCCCAAATGGATATAATCGGCGTATTTTTCAGTGAATCTGGCGCTCTGTCGCTCTACAAGTTTGGCCCGGCTTGCCTCGTCTGGAACCACAGGGTGTTTGACCACGTTCTGCGAGATCGCCTCCACCAGCGGATAGTCTGCGATGGTCTGCACGAAGATGGCGCCGTTGTTGTGCCTGGGCGTGGCGGTCACGTCCAGCTGCAGGCTCAGGGCGACGCCCTTCTGGAGCAGCCGGTTGTGGATGTCCTCGATGGACTTGAACCAGGCGAGCCCCGCATCGTGGATGTGGTGGGCCTCGTCGTTAATGACCATCAGCTCGTCGATGTCGCGCACGATCATGCCCAAATCTACCTTGGAATCGGTCGTGGTGCCTATTGGCCGTTTGCCAAGAAAGTAATCCATGGTGTTTTCATCGTCGGGCGAGGGCGGGATGTCCTCTCCCGAATAGACTCTGTGGATATTGGTAAGAAAGATGTTGCCGGTTGGCCGGGTGAGCCGCACCTCATCCTGTTTGTGTATGGTCAGTTGAAAATCATTGCGCCAGTCGCGTCCATCAAAACCATTGTCAGGGATGACCGGATCTTCAAAGAAGATGCGCAATCCCTGAAAATCCTTGTAGATGCGATCCAGTACGATGATATTGGGCGTGATGACCAAGAAATTGCGCGCAAGCGTGGACTCGGGCTCGTAGAGCTTGTGAAAAAAACTCCAAGCCAGAACAAGACCCATCACCTTGGTCTTGCCTGATCCCGTCGCCATCTTGATGACAAATCGCCGCCACGACTCATCGAACATGCCCGTTGAGACCATCCCGGAGCCGTCAAAACGCATGAGATCATACTTGTCTTTCACATCCGCCACATCATAAAGATAGATGATGGTCTCAAGTGCCTCGCGTTGGGCGAAGTAATACTGAAACTCGGACATGGCGCCGTCTGACTGCAGCAGCAGGTGCGGTTCCTTGAACCACCAGGAAAGCAGGCTGCGGCTGGTGTCCGCAGCCCCTTTATAGTCGTTGTCACGCCATGCCTTCACCTGTCTGCGCAACTCAGGCACCAGGGGCGGCATGAGTTTTTCAAAACTTGATGCCCGCAGGGCCTCGTCCGCAGGAAACCAGCGGATTGCCGGGTCGAGGATGGCGTATGGAGATAACGGAAAATCAGGATGCAGTGCCATATTTTTTATCTCTGTCTTTTAAAAATAATCAAAGAAGCCATTTTGTAGATCACTTTATTCAACAGGAAACCACTTCTGCAATATCGCCTTGAGCCTAACAAATGACGGATCAACGCACCGTTCAAGACTTACCTTCCGGGCGATCTCTTTATAAATGGAAGATGACCTGGGTTTCTTGGCTATTCTTAGGGCGTCTTCCAGCGTCTTTTTAGGTGTATCGGGTTTGTCTTTGCCTTCGGTCAGATAGCCATTTTTCTTCATCCATTCTCTCAAACAGGGTCTTTTGTCTTTCCATCCCAATGCGTAGTCAATATGGACCGAATTACTCCAGACCCATATCTCAAGTTCTGGATCAATTACCACAACCGCCGCTCGGTCGCTCCATCCAGTTTCTGAAAGTCTCTTTTCAATCTCGGCTTCCAGGTCTTTACTGTTGGACTTTCTCTCTTGCCCGCTTCCTTCATAATCAAATAACAGCAAGGCATGACGAAAGCGCCCAATAAACGGTTTCAATAATAAATGCCCTTCCTTAAAACAACCCGGATCATTTTCAGGATGTATGTAGTATGTGACACTTATTGATTTCCGTATATTGAGGGCCTTCGGACGGCTTAAAATCCCTTTTAGGGCGTGCTCCATATTTTTGTCTGCTACCAGAACAACGAGGTCTTGAGGAAATTGGCTGCTGGTCATCCAAGCACCCCTCCAGCAAATAGGGTTCCAAGGCCTATTTCTCCCTGCCATTCTTTGAGCGCTGGATGTTTGCTGCCCAGCACAATATCTGTTGCGCCTTCAGGCGTTTTGGCAAAACAGAGTATTTCTTCAGCCCTGGCTATACCAAGAATAACCGGTGAATGGGTCGCCACTAATACCTGGGCGTCATAAATTGATGATAACGATTGGAAGATGGTCTCGATAGCGCGTGGATGGATGCCGTTCTCAGGTTCTTCAATAAGATAAATGCCTTTAAAACCCTTTAGATAAGCCGGCAACGTAAGCGCCAACAGCCGCAGTGTGCCATCAGAAACCATCCATGAA
The DNA here is from genome assembly GCA_021787835.1 of Deltaproteobacteria bacterium. Lineage (GTDB taxonomy): Bacteria > Desulfobacterota > Dissulfuribacteria > Dissulfuribacterales > Sh68 > JAJYLJ01. The sequence goes on from JAJYLJ010000111.1 coordinate 3,921, forward strand.
GGGACCCTCAGCCCGCCGCTATAATATATTGATAGATAACGATGTCTGGTATCTGGAAGTTCGATGGTATCAATAGCTTCCAGATCAGGAAGGGCGGTTTGCAAGTGCTCAATCCATTTTTGAAAATTTCCAGGGTCTTGTTTTTTGAGATTATCAACGACCCATGGAAGATTGGAGCCATCGGGCTTGAAGCCGCGCACCTGTCCAGGAGGGCTTGCCTTTCGAAGAAGCATACTGTTCAGTACAAACCTTTGAATACCATCGGCTAGCAACGTCTTCAGCCATGTTGCAACAGGAAACTTCGATTCATCCTCAGGCAGATTGCCAAGGGCCGATTTGCGGGGGCCGAGCTTAAATGACGGCGTCCACCCCTTGCCCTTTTCTTGATATACTTCGGAATAGAAATTATCATTCCCCCCTGGCACCTTATTGAGTACTGTTTGCGTGCCGCGGGTTTTGCTGGATGTAATGATGGTTTCAGGCGGAAATAAAATTTCAGGAAACATTTCTTTCAGTACTGTATCCAGAGGGGCATCCGATGATTTTTTCAACAATACTTTCTCTGTCGAAATCACATTTTCCTTGGTATCAGTATCTATGCCTAAAGCAATCTCATACCGGACGGTATCATATCCCTTGTCTCGTAGGGCATCTCTCTTTTCATCCGGAATAGCCGCTTCAAGGGCCAGTTCAAATCCAGAACCCGTCCTTCCCCACAAGAGGTCTTGAAAATTCTGAGTCCGCTCCTCTATTGCCGCCTCCAGACCATCAGAAACCAAGGCCCCCAGAAAGGCTACCACATCAAGAAATGTCGTCTTACCGCTGGCATTCGGCCCCACCAATACATGAAACGGCCCCAATGGTTGATGGATATAGCGAAGGCAGCGAAAATCTTTGGCCTCGATAAGCGTAATCATGTCGCTACGCCTCCTTTCTACAAGGTATAGTGTACGAACAGATTGATAGCCTAGGCCGATAGCTCACACCTTCACCTCCACAATCGTCATGGTGTCGTTGCCGAAGATGTCCACCACCTTGACCGCTATCTTGCGCCGTCCCGGGAGGCATTCGTGATAGATGCTGGTCAGTTCCAGCGAACGGTCTTTCTTGGTGCGGAAGGACTGCCATTCGTTCTCGAAGATGTAATCCCCTGTCCAGACCTCCTCCCACCCGCCGGTTTCCTCGTTCTTCACACGTATGATCTCACGCTTGCTCTCAAAGCTGAAATCCACCGCCCAGTAATCCACCCAGTCGGTCCAGTGCCGGGTGAGCGGCTCGCGGGAGATGATGCCGTCCTTGTCCTTGCTGATCTTGACGATCTGGCCGCGCTCCACCACGATCTTGCTGCCAGCCTTCTTGTTGGCCGCCAGCGCTGCCTCGGCGTTGGCGATGGAGTCCTGGGAATAGAAGACGGAAAAATCGGTGAGCTGCACCGCCACCGTGTTCTTCTTGACAATGGGTTTCACCTCGATGAAGGCCACGTCGTGGAAGATCACCTGGTTCTTCTCCACCGCCCGCTTGTCAAAGACCTCGGCAGGGATGTACTTGGGCGCGATGTCGATGCCCTTGCCCCGCGCCTCGTCAAGCACGTTGGGGAACAGCCCCATCTCGAACTCGAAGCCTAAGATATCGACCTTGGTGATGTGCTGCCTGCGGCATTCGAGGATGACCTCCTCCACCAAAAGCCTGGTCACCGGCAGGTTGACCGGCCCCACCGTCACCAGGCGG
>JAJYLJ010000013.1:0-7261 GCA_021787835.1 Deltaproteobacteria bacterium
GCCAGAAATGTCAAAACAATGGCGCCGGTGCCGGATAAGAACATAATCCACGGCTCGCCGGACCCCAAGGTTGTGCCTATCAAGGCCCCGATGACAAGCTGCGCGACTGTACCAACTACAATTTCGGAGAGAGCCGTTGCGATCCTGAACCAGATCGACAGAAGTGTTGCAAACAAGGTGAGACCCAGCCATAGAGCCGCCATACCCCAGACATCAGCCATAACCCTTCTCCTTTCCGGACATTAAAAAACTCCTTGCCCTTTAGAGTAAACAGTAAGAGCAGGAGTCATTAACCCCGGAAACGAGGTGGTTTGCGGCGAACCCCATCGCCTTTTGTTTTCTATTTAAAATTAAATATAGCAAAGGCGGTATATGCGTGTCAAGTCCAGTTCTAGCGATTGTCTGGCGCCTTTCCGCCGGTGTTTCTCCTTTTCTCAAGCCTCATAGGTCTATTTTCAGGCAGGGAATGGATATCCGAATGGGTCGTCTGCCAGCGGGCTTGATATTGACGCAGATGAATATAGACTCTTATATTCACAAGAAGAATAAACGGCTTAAAAATTAATGTCCGGATCAGGCTGCCGGCGGCATGACAACCGCGCCGGTCCAGACTTTAATGCCGGGCGGCCTGGCTCATATTGTAGATGCCGGGCGGCCCGGCATTATCTATTGCAAGACCAGGTAAGGTCCATGGGCCAGTCCGCGCTAAACTTGATTGGTGGATGGTGAGGTCGCGAGGCCCTGCAGGCGTATCGTTAACCCAAGCGCCGGCCTGCCTTTCCGGCGCAATAATGGGGCGTTTTTTGATGGACACCTTAGAAAAACTTAAGATACTCTCCGAGGACTCGCAGTATGACCTTGCCTGTGCCTGCGGCACCGGAAAGACCGACAGGCGCAGAAGGGGGCTGGACGGTAAGTGGCTCTACCCCGTCACCCTTCCAAACGGCGGGTACTCGGTCCTCCTTAAGACCCTTCTTTCCAATTCTTGCTCGAATGACTGCGGGTACTGCCCGCTTAGGTCCGATAGGGATGTGAGGCGTTGCACGCTCCAGCCAGACGAGACGGCGCGGGTCTTTATGGACTATGTAAGGCAGGGGAAGGTCTTCGGCCTCTTTCTCAGCTCGGGGGTGATCGGGGACCCTGACCAAACAATGGAGAGGATCAACGGCGTGGCCCGCATCTTAAGGAACAAGTACCGCTATAGAGGTTATATCCATCTTAAAATAATACCCGGCTCCTCGGACGCCGCCGTGGAGGACGCCATTTCTCTTGCCAGCGCCGTCTCCTTGAACATAGAGGCCCCTGGCAGGGCACGCTTCCAGTCCCTTTCCAAGAAAAAAGACTACATGAACGGTATCATCAGGCCTATCAAGCTCATGTCCAGGCTTACCTGGCGAGGGTATCGATATGAGCGGGTCAAGTGTACGACCCAGTTTATAGTCGGCGCCTCGGACGAGACGGATTCTGAGATAATAGATTACACCTTTGGTATTTACAGGCGGCTGCGGTTCCAGAGGGTCTATTTTTCAGCTTATCAGAAGGGGCTGGGCAACCCTGGGATACCTGGTGAGAATGCGGCCCTTGATCCAAAAGAGCGGTTCATGCGCGAGCACAGGCTCTACCAGACAGATTTCCTCATCAGGAAATACGGTTTTACCAGGGGGGATATTATTTTGGACAAGTACGGGAATTTGAGGCTTGATAAGGACCCAAAGGAGGTCTGGGCCGAGAGTCACCCTGAGTTTTTCCCTGTCAGGGTCAACACCTCAGAGAAAGAGGCCTTGCTGAGGGTCCCGGGCCTTGGGCCGGAGACGGTCTTGCGGATAATCAAGGCGCGGATGGAGGGCAGGATAATAGGGCTTGAGAATTTGGGACTCAAGGGCAAGAGGCTCGAGAGGGCGCTAAGATACGTTATTTGTGAATGACCTTAAGGCCATCGGGCGGGCGGTCAACGAAGGTTATTTTTGATTACATCCTGACAAAGAAGCTTCATTCAGCCAGCTCAGCCCTGTTTCGCCCCTTTTTCTTGGCCGTGTAAAGGGCCTTGTCGGCCCGCAACAGGATATCGTCCAGCCCCATGTCCTTTGAATATATTTCGGTGGCGCCGATGCTGACGGTAAAGGAAAGCCTTTCCTTGCCGGCGTCAACACAACTTTCGGCCGTCATCCTGCAAAGACTTTCGGCCAGCTTCAGCGCGCCGGCGCTATCGGTGCCGGGCAGGATCGCGCCGAATTCCTCGCCGCCCAGCCGTCCGAATATATCTATCGAGCGCATGCGTTTGCGCGCAAGCAAGGCAAATCGGCAAAGGACCGTGTCTCCTGTCAAGTGCCCATATCTATCGTTTATCTTTTTGAAGTTATCAAGATCAAGCAAAAGGAATGAGGCCTGAGACTTAAAGCGCCTGATCCGCTCAAGCTCAATATCCATCTGTTCTATGAAATAACGACGGTTTGCCACGCCGGTAAGAAAATCAGTGGTGGCTGTCTGTAAAAGCTCCTGTTCCATGGCCTTGCGTTCTGTTATATCGCTGGCTATATGGAGGGTCCCGTCATATGCACCGTTTTCATCAAGAAGAGGTGCTGTGGTGATAAGAAAATAACGGCCCAATCTCTCTATTGAGGCCTCTACGGAGTGGACGCCCCCATCCTTTATGGTTTTCACATGAGGGCAGAAGCCAGGCGGCTTGTTGGCGCTGTGCATGAATGTGTAACAGAATTCGCCAAGCACATGTTCTTTTGCCGCGCCTAGTTGCTCTATGGCGCTGCGGTTGACGCGGACGATCTTATAATTTTTATCTATAACAAAAAGCGGGTCGGGAAATGCCAGAAAGGTCCGCTCCCATTCCTTTTTGCTGCGGCTCAATTCCTTTTCTATTTTCTTTCGTTCGGTGATGTCGACCGTGTTCCACATGACCCCCTTTTCATCATCCGGCAGGTCTATTACAACACCGGAAAAGATACACCAGATTGTACCGCCATCCTTTCGTCTGGATGGGTATTCGATATTGGAAATGACGCGACCGCCCTTTACTTCCTCAAACCGCGGCGCCCAGTTGTTGTAATGTTCGGCGTCGATATGAAGCATCAGCGCGCTCTGGCCGACCATCTCCTCTTTTGTGTAACCGAACATGTGGCAGAACTGCCTGTTCACTTCCAGGATGACGCGTTTAGATGAGACGATAAAGATGCCGTCAGCGCTGTTTTCAAAGAATCTTCGCCAGTTTAATCTCTTCTTGAGTTGCTCGTTTAGCTGGTCAATATAGGCCATATCTGACAAGGGTCAGCCTTTCAAACAGCCATCCTGTTTTGTTGAGTTAAGGAAAGTTGCGGATGCAACTTAATCGCCCATGTAAATTTTGAATCAAGCGATCATGCGCGCATGTATTCAAGAAATAACGCCAAAATGAGCTTTATTCAATAAAATTTAACTAACCCAAGATAAATTAAGATATCATATTGCAAAGGTTGATTTAAGACAAGATATTTATTATTTTATAATTAGATTGTTTTTTATTAATCCTCTTCTAGGTGGATGCCCCAATAAGTCAAGTTTAGGAAGGTTTGTTTGTATATTAAAGATGACCCGTCTTGTCTGGACTATCTTCCGGCGGAGGCGGGTTTTTCTTGTTTTTGCGTTTTTTTGGGAAAGGGACGTTTATGAAGAATTTGTTTCAAAAAGAGATTGAACGGCGCAGGACATTCGGCATCATCAGCCACCCGGACGCCGGCAAGACAACGCTGACCGAGAAACTCCTGTTGTTCGGCGGGGCGATCAACCTTGCAGGGGCGATCAGGGCCCGCAAGGCCGCGCGCCATGCCACCAGCGACTGGATGGCCATTGAACAGGAGCGTGGCATCTCGGTCACCAGTTCTGTTATGAAATTCGACTACCGCGGCTATGAAATAAATCTTCTTGACACCCCCGGACACCAGGATTTTTCAGAGGATACCTACCGGGTGCTAACCGCCGTGGACAGCGCGGTCATGGTGATTGACAGCGCGAAGGGGGTCGAGACGCAGACCCGCAAGCTCATGGAGGTCTGCAGGCTCCGGAACACGCCTATCCTGACCTTTATAAACAAATTGGACAGGGAAGGGCTTTCTCCGCTTGACATTCTGGCCGATATCGAAGAAAGCCTTCAGATAGAATGCGCCCCTCTTTCATGGCCTATCGGCATGGGAAAGCGCTTCAAGGGTACGTACAATATCTACCGTAAGGAGCTGAATCTGTTCACCCCTGGGCAGGACCGTGTGACCGACGACGTCATCACCATCCGCGACCTCGACGACCCCCGCTTCGATGAACTGCTGGGCGGTCAGGCCGACGAGCTGCGATCTGACCTCGAGCTCTTGGACGGGGCGGCCAATCCATTCGAGATGGCGGAGTATCTTAAAGGGAACCAGACGCCGGTCTTTTTCGGAAGCGCTGTAAATAACTTCGGTGTGCGCGAGATGCTCGACGCCTTTGTTGAGATCGCCCCCATGCCCGGTCCGCGATCTACGGCCACCCGGGATGTTTTGCCGAACGAGGCGCCCTTCTCTGGTTTTGTGTTCAAGATCCAGGCGAACATGGATCCTGCCCACAGGGACCGGATCGCCTTTTTAAGGGTATGTTCAGGCAAATTCACCCGGGGGATGAAGGTGCGTCACCACCGTATAGGCAAGGACGTGCTTTTGTCGAATGCGACTATTTTTATGGCCCAGGATCGGTCAAACGTCGAGGAGGCATTCCCAGGGGATATCATAGGTATTCACAACCACGGCACGATCAAGATCGGTGACACCTTTTCTGAAAAGGAGCCTCTAAAGTTTACAGGTATCCCGAATTTTGCGCCTGAACACTTCCGCAGAGTGCGTCTTAGAAACCCCTTAAAGGCGAAGCAGTTGCACAAGGGTCTGGTTCAGCTATCCGAAGAGGGCGCGGTACAGGTATTCCGCACCCTTTCCGGCGGCGACTTCATACTTGGGGCCGTGGGTGTCCTCCAGTTCGATGTGACCATGTCCAGGCTAAGGGCTGAATATGGTGTGGAGGCGGCATATGAGCCGGTCGATTATGCCACCGCCCGCTGGGTGGCCTGCGCCGACCGGAAGAAAATGATGGAATTCGAGAAAGGCAACCAGGCCAGCCTTGCGATGGACGCCGAGGGGAATCTGACCTATCTTGCGCCAAGCGAATGGCGTCTGGAGTTTGTTGCTGAACAATGGCCGGACATCAAGTTTCTGAAAACATGTGAACACGGCTGAGACTAAGGCATTTTTAACATGCTGACCATCAACCATCTCATCGTCCAATACGGCGACAAGTATCTCTTCAGGGACGTCTGTGCCAGGATAGGCGGCCAGGAAAGAATCGGCCTTGTCGGGGTCAATGGAGCAGGTAAATCCACACTGCTGAAGATCATGAGCGGTGCAATTGAGATGGATGACGGCGTTGTGACCCGCTCAAGACATGTATCCGTAGGATACCTGCCTCAGGAGGTGATCTCGTTTGTGGGCGGCGGGCGCACCTTGTATCAAGAGGCCGAGACCGCGTTTGCCAGCGCCATCGCCCTTCAAAAAGAACTTGACGGAATAAATTTGGAACTTGGACACCTTGACCCAGGCAGCGCCGAATTCGCCGAACTCTTCAGGCGACAGGGCGAACTCCAACACATGCTTGACCAGTCGGATGTCTTCCGTATCCGCTCCAGGATAGAAAAGGTCTTGACCGGACTCGGCTTCAAGGAGGCGGATTTTGATAAAGACTGCCTTTCCTTCAGCGGCGGCTGGCTTATGAGGCTGATGCTCGCCAAACTCTTACTCGCCCAGCCCTCCCTTCTGCTCCTTGATGAGCCGACTAATCACCTTGACCTTGAAACGGTCACCTGGTTTGAGGAGTTCATAAGCTCATACAGCGGCTCCATGGTTATCATCTCTCACGACCGCGCCTTTTTAGATAGCGTCACAGACCTTACATGGGAGCTCAGCCTTGGGAAGCTCACGGTTTATAAGGGCAATTATTCCAGATACGCGGCCGAAAAGGAGGCAAGGTTTGAGGCGCGGCGTGCGGCACACGCCAACCAACAGGCAAGGATCCGGCAGGCCATGCGTTTTGTCGAGCGTTTCAGGGCCAAATCCACCAAGGCAAGACAGGTGCAAAGCAGGGTCAGACAGCTCGAAAAGATGGACAGGATTGAACTTGAGACGGCCGAGCGGGGCATATCATTCCATTTCCCCCCTGCCGCACCCAGCGGGCGGCTTGCCATCTCGGTCAGCCGGCTCGCCAAGCGCTATGGAGACCATCAAATATTCAGCGGCCTGTCGTTTGAACTTAAACGCGGCGACAAGATGGCTGTGGTAGGGGCTAACGGCGCCGGAAAGTCGACCCTTGTGAGGCTGCTTGCCGGCATGTCAATGCCGGATGGAGGAGAGGTCCGTCTCGGCCACAACGTCAAGGTCTCTTATTTCGGACAGCACCAGGCCCAGGACCTTGATCCAGACCTAAGCGTCCTCGAGACTCTGAGCGAGATCGCGGGCAATGAAATGACGACTACCCAGATCCGCTCGCTCCTCGGGGCGTTTCTTTTTAGGGGAGATGATGTCGACAAGAAGGTGCAGGTCCTCTCCGGAGGGAAAAAAGCAGGCTTGCGCTGGCGCGGATGATCGCAACCCCTGCAAACCTCTTGATCATGGACGAGCCCACCAACCACCTTGACATGATGTCGCAGGAAGTTATTCAGGAGGCTATGCGAAGTTATGACGGCTCGATAATAGTTGTTTCACATAACCGTTATTTCCTCGACCAGTTCGTAAACAAGGTGCTTGAGATCAAGGCGGGAGGACATACCCTGTTCGAGGGCAACATAAGCGGTTATCTGGAAAGGACCGCGGCCCTTGGGCTCACGACCGGAAATCCGGCGCCTGGGGCGCCGCCCGTTGCGGCTGCGGGCTGGAAAGGCGCCGCGAGGCTGGGCGGCAGGGAGGCCAGACAGGTCCAGGCAAGGCTCAGGCAGGAAAAAAGCCGTTTGCTTTCGCCGCTCAGAAAAAAGAACGCCGAGACGGAAAGAGAGATATCGTCTCTCGAAGGGCGCAAGGCCGAGTTGGAGCAGAGTCTTGCAGACACTGATCTTTATAAGGACAAAGACGCCTTTTCAAGATTGAACCGTGAATATCTGGAGGTCAAGGCCTGCCTTGATATGCAGTACCAGAGATGGGAAGAAGTGCAGTCAGAGATAGACGAAATTGAGGCGTCGTTTGCCGGTCAGGGGTAAGTATGATGTCAA
>JAJYLJ010000013.1:7361-27278 GCA_021787835.1 Deltaproteobacteria bacterium
GGCCCGCCTCGACCGGAGATTATGAGAGGTCTCTATCTTGCAATGTTTGGATAGAGCCATGCGCTGATCATGACCAGCCCGGTCAACGCCGCAAGCAGCACGGCTAGATCAAGCCAAAGCCCCAAGCTGCCGGCAATGCTACCTGTAAGCATCAATGAACGCAGCCCGTCCACCTGGTAAGTGAGGGGGTTTAAGTGCGATATCCGCTGAAGCCAGTGAGGCATCATCGCTACCGGATAGATGGCGTTGCTGGCGAAAAAAAGCGGCATTGTCAGCACCTGCCCGACGCCCATGAACCGCTCGCGCGTCTTGACCCAGCATGCAACGATAAGTGAAAACGTGGAAAAGAGCGCGGCCCCCAGGAATACAAAGGTCATAACCCCCATGAGTGCCAGAGGATGCCAGTTGAAGGATATGCCAAGCAGCAATCCCAAGAGATATATGATAACCGTCTGCGACAGGCCGCGCACGCCGGCCGATACGGCCTTGCCGAGCACCAGGGCCGAGCGCGGGGTGGGGCTGGCCAAAAATTTATATACAATCCCTTGATCTCTCTCCCAAATGATTGAAATGCCGTTAAAAATGGCGATGAACAGCACGCTTTGGGCAAGGATTCCTGGCGCAAGAAAGTCGATATAGCGCAAAGATCCTGTCGGTATGGCCCTGGCATGGCTGAACACCTGTCCGAACAGAAGGAGCCACAGGGTCGGCTGGATGGCCCTGGTAAATAGCTCGGTAGGGTCATGGCGCAGCTTTGTCAGCTCCATTGCGGCTATGGCGAATGTCTTCTTAAAGAAGCCGGTCAAATATCCCGTCCGGCGGGCCGTCACTGGTGCTTTAGCCAAGACGCTGCGCCGTGCGCCGTTTTGTTGCCGTGTCATCGTAGCCCCCTCGTGATTCCGGTGAACTGCCCGTATAATAGATAAACACTTCGTCAAGCGTTGTTCTGCCGTTGCCGCCGATTGCCATCTTGAGCGCCTGCGGCGTGCCGATCGCCGCGATCCGTCCCTGGTGCATGATCGCCACCCTGTTACACAGGCGCTCAGCCTCTTCCATGTAATGGGTTGTGATGAAAATCGTGCTCCTGTCGTCGCGGGCGAGCCTTTCTATGTGCGCCAGCACCTCATCGCGCGCAACAGGGTCCAGTCCGACCGTCGGCTCGTCAAGAAACAGCACCTCTGGCTGATGTATCGTGGATTGGGCGATCTCCAGCCGCCGGATCATCCCGCCGGAGTATGAACGCACCAGTCTGTCCGCCGCATCCTTAAGACCTATGGATGCAAGCATATCGCGAACCCGTGCATCCTGTTCGTGTCGCGGTATATCATAGAGCCTGGCGAAGACCAACAGGTTTTCATAGCCGGTAAGTTCCCCGTCGGCGGACAACGCCTGGGGTACATAGCCTATTACGCCTCGCACTTGCCTGGCCTGCCGCACTATATCGCAGCCGGCCACCGTAGCCGTACCTGATGTGGGCTTTATAAGCGTGGTGAGCATCTTGATTATGGTGGTCTTGCCCGCACCGTTTCTTCCAAGGAGCCCGAACACCTCTCCGGCCTCTACCGAGAGCGTCACGGCGTCAACCGCGGTCAACGCGCCGAAACGTTTGGTTAGGGCCTGGGTGATTAAAGTGGCCATTTTATCCTTTTTCCTCGTTATTTTTGATACCAGAGGACCTGGTGCGACCCCATGTCAAGCAAGCCGCGGGCGGCCTCCCGCACAGACGGCCATGTAAGGCCGGTAAGGATCTGACCCGTGGGCGTGTCGAAATGGGGATCGGGCTACGGCCTTACCCTCTAGTGCAGAGGTCTTGACTAAATTCCATGTCCATAACTTTTCATACGTATAAGCATGTTTATAAGGCCTTTGCAAGCCTTGCCAGGTACTCATCCAGGCGTTTTGACGAGACCGGTCGGCTGGTCCCGACCTCGGGGGCGAATACAGAGACCCTGTATTCCTCAAGAAGCGAACTCAGCTCCTCTATCGCGGCCCTTGGGCCCTCACCGCCCTTACTGCCCCAGTTATGGATTTTGGCCGTCCAGACATCGAGGGCCTTTGTGTACGGGGTGATCCTGGCCTCCTTTTCCTTGTCCTTCATTGGGTTGAGGTAGGCCCTTTGCGCACGGATGCAAAAGGCCTTGAGATATCTTGGAAGCTCGGCCAGTCTGGACCTTTTAGTACTCGACGGGAAACCGGCCGGCACAAGACGGTGGAGTTCATCTTCAAGGTCCAGGCGCAAGGCCGAGAAGGCGGCAAGTTTGGGTTGCGCCTCAAGCGCCCTGACGGCATCGGCATATCCGCTTAAGATGCTGAACAAGAGCTCGGTCAAGGAAAGCGCATCCTGATAGACGGTCCTCCTGAACCTTGACGCCCTTTCCTGGAATTCCGTCTTGTCGGGTATTCCATCGAATGGCTCGATCAGCTCCCTTTTTAACCACTCAAATATTGACCACTTAAGCTTTTCCGCGCCGCCGAGCCTTAAGACCGCCTCGGATGGTGCCGAGGCAGGGATGCAACGCCTTTTAATGTAATCAAGCTCTTTTGAGATGTTTCTGCAGAGGAGCTCGAATGTTGCCGCCCTGGTATTTGAAACCGCCTCGGCCCTGGACGAAAACAACCTTATTCCGGCCTTCTCCCCTTGAAGTACCAGGCCGGTATATCCTTCGACAGAGGTGAGGCCGGCCTTTGATCTGACGGAGACAACGGGCGGCAGCCTGTAAAGATCGCCTGGTTCAAGTCCGTCCCTCTCCCATTGGGCGCGCAACCACCCCCAGGACTCATCGCTAGCCAGCATCTTGCGCCGCTGTTTAAGAAGTGTGTCCTTGATCTCCTTGAGATCCCGCCCTGAGGCCGCGACCCTGCCCGTCGGATCCAGGACCTCAAAACGCATGAGAAGATGGGGCGGAATGGAAGATTGACTTGGCCACATTTCTCTTTCTATTGCCACGCCGTATTCTTCCATTATCGCATCCTCGAGGGCAGGCAGCAGCCCCTTGCCTTTGTTGTCTATATCCATCAAGGCTGAAACAAGCCTTTCGGACGCCTGCGGCAGCGGCACCAGGGCCCTTCTTGCCTGTTTGGGCAGGGCGCGCAGCAGAAAGAGTATTTTTTCCTCAAGCATGCCGTGCACCAGCCATTCAAACGGCCATTCAGGGAGGTCTTCGAGCACCCCGTAAGCAATTCTTACGGTCACGCCGTCCCTGCCGTCTCCCGGGCTGAAGAGATATACGAGCGGATATTCCCTGCCATCAACGGTTATATGGCCAGGGAATAGATTGATCTCGCTGGTGTCAAGGCCCGCTACGACCTTATCCCTGTCCAGACACAGGCAGCGGTCCGTCCCTGAGATATTGATGGCTCTGGCAAGGCTGCGCTCATCCAGAATATTGCGGCCGAAAACCTCTTCAAGGGCCTTAAGCCCGGCCTCAAACATCTGAAGAATTATATAGTCCTGTACGACGAGCTCATTTTTTCTTGTCCTGTGTGCGATTTCGCGCACGTCCTCAAGGACCTTTTTGTTGTGTCTGACAAACCTGTAACTGCCTTTGAAATCCCCTTCGAACAGGGCCTGTTTCATAAAGATATCCCTCGCCTCATCGGGCGCAATGCGTGCATAGCCGACCTTTCGTCTTTCAATGACCGTAAGGCCGAAGACGCTCACCTGCTCCCATGCCATCACCTCGCCGCGGCCCTTTTCCCAGTGTGGCTCAAAATACCTTGATACGGCAAGCCCTCCCGCGAACTCCTCGATCCACTCGGGTTTTGTCTCGGCGATTGTTCTGGCGAATAACTGCGATGTCTTTAGCTGCTCAAATGATACGATCCATTTCGGGTGCCTTTTGCATAGCCCGGAGCCCGGGAATATCGAGACCTCCCTGCCCTTTGCGGCCCTGTAAAGTCTTTCCTCCTTGTGCACGGCTATGTTTCCCAGAAAACCCGCCAGTATCGAGCGGTGAATGGCGTCGTACGAGGCCGCGGCCGCGCTTAGTGCAAATCCGCCCGCATCCGCAAGGGCCGAGAGTATCTGGTCATACACATCGCGCCACTCCTCCATGCGCGGAAATGACAGGAAGTGCTCGGCGCAAAAGCGCTTGATGACACCTCTTGAGACCTTCTTTTTTTTGAGCCTGTCAACCGCCTCCCATATCTTGAGATATGAGACGAAGTCAGAGCGCTCATCGCGGAATACCGCATGCGCCTGATCGGCCCGGGCTGCCTTTTCATATGGCCGCTCACGCGGATCCTGGATACTTAGGGCCGAAGCTATTATTAAAATCTCTCTTAGGCAGTCCTCCCTTTTTGCCTGAAGGATCATCCTCGAGATGCGCGGGTCCAGAGGGAGCCTAGCCATCAGGCGTCCGTCTTCGGTAAGCCTTTGAGATTCGTCGATGGCCCCAAGCTCCCGGAGGAGGCTAAACGCCTCATTGACATTTCTTTGATGCGGCGGGTCTATGAATGGAAAACCAGCTATGTCTCTTATGCCCATGGCAAGGAGTCTCAGGATCACCTCGGCCAGGTTTGAGCGGTTGATCTCAGGCGTGGAATGTTCGGCCATTGCCTCATACTCTTCAAGGCTGTAGAGGCGGATACAAACACCTGCCTCGATGCGGCCCGCCCTGCCCGCCCGCTGCTCGGCGCTTGAGCGGGAGATGGGTGCGACAGGGAGGGATCTTGTCCTTGAACGCGGGTTGTAGCGCGAAATGCGGGCAAGGCCTGCATCAATCACATATCTGATGCCCGGAACGGTTATTGAGGTCTCAGCGATATTTGTCGCGATCACTATCTTCGGCACGGACGAAGGCCTGAAGATGCGGCTCTGGTCTGAAGAAGACAGACGCCCGAACATGGGAAGCACCTGCGCCCTTTCGCCAAGATTGGCGCGTAAAAGCCTCACTGTGTCCCTTATGTCTTTTTCTGTCGGCAAAAAGACCAGCAGGCCGCCGCGCAGCCCCTCGTCCATCAATCTGCCGGCCGCGTAAACCACCTTGTCAACACAAGAGGCCTCGCCCATATCCTCGCACGGCCAGTAGGCCACATCCACTGGATAGCTTCTGCCGGGTATCTCCAGAACCGGCGCCCCGCCGAAGGCCGAGGAGAAACCCTTCGCGTCTATGGTGGCGGAGGTGACGATGAGTCTTAGCTCAGGTCTTGATGCAAGAAGCCTTTTGGCCATCCCCAGTATGATGTCTATATTGAGGCTGCGCTCATGGGCCTCGTCAACTATGACGGTGTCATATTGCCTAAGCCGGTCGTCTCCTTGAAGCTCGGCTAGGAGTATCCCGTCTGTTACGAACTTGATGCGTGTCTGCGGGCTTGTGGTGTCTCTGAATCTTATCTTGCAGCCGACCAAATTCGCGCCTATGGGGGACATCTCCTCCGAGACCCGCCTTGCTATGGATACGGCCGCCACGCGCCTGGGTTGCGTGCAGACGATTCGGGCGTTATCCCCCTGGCCCGCGGCAATGGCGATCTTTGGAAGCTGGGTTGTCTTGCCGCAGCCTGTCTCGCCGGTAACAACGATCACCTGGTTTTGATTTATGCTTGTTGCGATTTCATCCCAAAGCGAGGCTATGGGAAGGCCTCCGGGACAGGTGGCTCGCAAGACGTCAGGGCTTATGGGCGTGAATTTTTTTCTCGGCATGGGAATGGATCAAAAATCAGTTCATTCTAACTTGGGCCGTGCAATCGAGGCCCCCCTATTGATAACCTGCCGGCAAGGCATGGGCGGCCGCTCAATGCTCTTGTCTTGCCGGCCCTTTCTCCGGCGGCTGATTCCTCACTGTACACTGGCCAGGCACTGGCCATGACTTGCCGCTCGTCAATGTGACAGGCCAGTGTCTGTCAGACAGGAGTTCATGTGACAGGTCTTGGTGCGGCCACAGTAAATTTAGATATATTATAATAAGGGCTGGCTGATGAAATACAATCTTGATATACAACATAAAATACATGTCGCCAAAGGCTTGGGGCCTGCCGCGGCATTAAAAATTTGTAAGTTTTAATAAAAGACTTTGCATCTTGCCTAAGGTGCAATAGAATTGCACTGAAAATTATTTTCACCGGCATCTAATCTTTATTGGAAAATGGTTTATTATGGAGCGCTGTAACTCATAAAGTGTAGGAGTTTTTTTATGCCCATTCAAAAAACAACCCGGATCGGAAGGCGGGGCCCGATAAAGGCCTCTGGCGCAGACATGGATATAAAGGCCGTTCAAAGGGCTTATCGCCGCTATGCCCAGGTATATGACTTTTATTTTGGAGCCATATTCAATCCGGGGCGCCGCTGCGTAATAGAACGCATGAATCTCGGCAGAGGCGACAGGGTACTCGAGGTGGGGGTGGGGACAGGGCTTTCGCTTCCGCTTTATCCATGTGACGTGAAGGTAGCCGGGATAGACATCTCGCCAGAAATGCTTCAGATAGCCCGCGATCGGAAGGAAAGGTGCAGCCTCGACCATGTTGAGGTCCTTGATATCATGGACGCCGAGGCGATGACGTTTTCAGATGACAGTTTTGACAAGGTTGTCGCCATGTATGTGGCGTCTGTCGTGCCGAATCCAAAAAGCCTCATCAATGAGATGAAGAGGGTGTGTAAGCCAGAGGGCGAGATATTCATAGTCAATCATTTCCGGCACGGGAACCCGCTGATAGGCAAGATCGAGTGCATGGTCGCACCCTTGTCGAAACACCTGGGGTTCAGGCCCAACTTCTGCCTGGAAGACTTTCTTCAGGACACAAGCCTTGAGCTTATAGAAAAAAGCCCTGTGAACATGTTTGGCTATTGGACGCTTCTCAGGGCCCGCAATAACAAACTTGCGCAAAAGACCTGCGATTGCGCTAAGCAGCCGTCAAAAGGCCATCGCCTTGTAAACGCCAAGAGGCGGTAAGCGGACCGCGGGTTCCCGGGCAGCTAAGGCTAAGCCTTGCATTTCTGATTTAGACAATCTTTCTGCCGGCCGGCGGTGTCTTAAGACCCTTCCTGGAGTCTGCCTAATTCTTTCGGCAGATCATAGGCGTAAAGCCCTAAGTTTCTGGCGAAATCGAAGAGATCGGCAATGGTGCAATTTATGGATGTCTTTCTTGCCCCGGCGAGGACTTCCTGCGTCTCTTGGGCAAGAAAGCTCAAGAGCTTGTCAGCCGTCTCTTTTTGAATGGAGGCTATATCAAGGGCCTCCTTTCTGGCGAAATTTCTAAGCCTCATCCAGTTGACAGCCGCCCTTTGAACGCCTCTATATATACGTTTGTCCCGGTTGCCAGGTTCAAGGTCTCTCATGATTATTGTCCTGTAGCGGCTGACAACCGCGCTTTTAAGCCTTCTGAAACCTTCCTCGCCTATCTCCAGACGGGAAAGCCTCGGGCCGTCCGGCTCTTCGGTCAAATAGTGGATGGCGCCATAATACGCTATCTCCGGTATCTCTCCTGAGTGGAGGATCATGAAGGTCTCCTCCTCGATGACCTCGGATGGCACGGCTGGTCTCTTCACCTCCATAACCTCCAGGCTACCAGGAAACCGGCCTCTTCCAGACATCTTTAAGTGGATGGACGCCCTCGCTAAGCGCCACTTTGCCCTTGTAATAAATGACCAACTCCGGCTCCTGGGTTACCGTTCCAACAGGTGCGAACCCTGTGCCCGTCATTATCCCTTCAAATGCCTTCTGGTCTCCCGGCCGCACCGTGACCACGAATCTGCCCTGAGTCTCGCTGAAAAGGAGGCTGTCCGCACGGTTCACTCCATCGCTCGGCACCTTATCGAGCGTCACTTCCATGCCGAATCCACCACTGAAGGCGGATTCGGCCAGGGCCACCCCCAGCCCTCCGTCAGAGCAATCGTGGCATGAGGCCACCAAGCCGGATCTTATGGCCTCCGATAGCGCACGGTATCTGGGTACGGTCTCGTTTATTCTGACGACAGGGACGCTGTTTCCGATGAGGCCTTGCCTGGCCCAGTATTCGGACGCCCCAAGCTCAGGGTAGGTTATTCCCACGACATATACAATGTCTTCCGGATGCTTGGCGTCAATGGTGACGGCATGCCTCACATCCTCCATGCGGCTTATCACGGAAAACAGGAGGGTGGGAGGGATTGATATCTTTGCGCCGCCTATATGGGCGTCGTTTTTCATGCTGTCCTTGCCTGAAATGCACGGAACGCCGTAAGCCGTGCATATGTCGCTCAGGGCCTCGCCCGCCCGCACGAGCTGGGCGAGTTTATAGCGTCCGTCAGGTGTCTTTTCTGACTGGACCGGGTCGCACCAGCAAAAGTTGTCGAGCCCTGCCATATAGTCGATATCGCCTCCGGTGGCTACGGCGTTTCTGACCGCCTCGTCAACAGCGGCGCAGACCATGTGGTATGTGTCGATGTCGCTGTACCTGGGGCATATCCCGTGGGCGATCACGAGGCCTTCGAAGGAATCAAGATCAGGCCTGATGACCGCCGCATCGCTTGGCCCATCGTCCTGGATGCCTGTAAGGGGTTTTACGACGCTGCCACCCTGGACCTCATGGTCGTACTGGCGCACCACATATTCCTTGCTGCATATGTTATATCTTGAGAGCATGGCCTTGAGTTCAGCCCCTAAATCCACCGGCTCCGGAATATCGGGTTCGTCATGCCTTGGTCTGGACCAGACCGCTTCGAGTTCAAGCCTGGGCACCCCTTCGTGCAGGAAGCCGATGTCCAGATATGCCACGGTCTTTCCGCCATAAAGGCAGTGAAACCTGCCGGATGTGGTAAATTTTCCAAGGTGTGTGGCCTCGACGTCCATCTTTTTTGCAAGGGCCGTAAACTCATCCAGCCTGTCCGGTGGGACGGCGACGGTCATCCGCTCCTGGGCCTCGGAGAGCAATATCTCCCAAGGTTTAAGACCTTGATATTTCAGGGGCGCCTTGTCGAGGTGGAGTTCAAAGCCCCCTGTCTCGAGCGCCATCTCCCCAACCGAAGAGGAAAGGCCGCCCGCCCCGTTGTCCGTTATTGAGTTGTACAGACACAGGTCCCTGGCCTTCAACAGAAAGTCCGTCATCTTTTTCTGGGTTATGGGGTCGCCGATCTGAACCGCGGTGGCAGGAGACCCCTCGTGAAGCTCCTCTGACGAAAACGTCGCGCCGTGGATGCCGTCCTTTCCTATGCGCCCGCCGCACATGACGATGACATCGCCTGGCCTGGCCTTTTTTTCGTGGCCCGGTCTCCCGCAGACCTCTTTTGGCATCAGCCCGCCTGTGCCGCAAAAGACCAGGGGTTTTCCGAGGTAGCGCTCGTCAAACACTATGGAGCCGTTTACAGTGGGGATCCCGCTTTGATTGCCGCCGTGTTCGACCCCCTCTCTCACCCCCTCAAATATGCGTTTTGGGTGCAGAAGTCCCTTTGGCAGCGGCCCGTCATAGTCAGGCGGGGCGAAGCAGAAGACGTTTGTATTGAATATGAGTCTTGAGCCCATTCCCGTGCCGAACGGGTCGCGGTTAACCCCTACGATCCCGGTAAGTGCGCCGCCGTATGGATCAAGGGCCGAAGGGCTGTTGTGGGTCTCGACCTTGAATGCGACGTTGTAGCGCTCGTTGAACCGTATGACCCCTGCATTGTCCTTGAAGACCGAAAGGCAGAAGTCCTTGCTGGCCTTGTCCTTTCTGATCCGCTCGGTGGCGGCCCTTATATAGGTGTCAAAAAGGCTGTCTATGGTCCTCTCGCCTCCGTCTCCTGTGTATCTTATCCTGGCGTTGAATATCTTGTGTTTGCAGTGTTCGGACCATGTCTGGGCAAGAGCTTCAAGCTCGACATCGGTGAATTTTGCGCCGAGGCCGGCCTCTTTTCGTGCGTTCAATACATGCGGGTCTTTGAGATAATCCCGCAGTGCCTTCATCTCTGTAAGGTTGAGCGCAAGGAGCCTCTGTCTTGAAAGATCCAGAAGGCCTGCGTCCGAAAGGCCAGCCAGGTCGATCTCCTTAACCCTTGGCGCCGATGCCTCTCTTACCTTGGCTGTCGCGTAAAATGGGTTTTGTCCGCCCTCCCACAGGCCGTCAAGTTCGTCCCTGCCTATGACCGTCAGCCGCTGGATCAGGTCATTTGCAAGCAGCCCGTTGGCCAGTGACTTCACCGCCTCCATGTCCAGGCCGCCCTGTACGAGGTATTGCGTAGAGGTGTATACGCCTGCGCCCTGGTCGAGATCGCGCCCGAGCAGGAGTTCGAGGGCCTCTTTTGCGGTCCTGCCTTCGTTGTCAGTGACCCCTGGCTTGAAGCCGACTTCAACGAGCCAGTCCCAGTTGAAATCGAGCGAGCGCGAAAGCGGGCTGTCGATTGAGACGACGTTTACTACAGGGTCTGAAAAGAGCCCCCTTGCAGCGGTCACTAGCTCATCGGGCGCAAGCTCGCAGTCAATCAGATATGCCTTTATGGTCCTTACGGATCCTACTTTAAGTCTCAGGTCCTCTCTGGCCTTTTTGGCCACCTTGGCCCCTAGGGCATCCTTTAAATGGACAAGAAGCGCAACCTCAATCCTGCTTGGCATGAACCCCTCCAAATAAATGGTCGTTAACATACCGTCTTTTCCTTGTATTTATTCCATATCATCGCCCCTGTCCATTCCCTTCTTCTTTCTTCCACGTTATGTGTTAGAATAAATCCGTTAATATATGAAGCGATTTTTTAAAGGAAAATTTTAATAAATACACCATGTCGATCCTTTCAAAAATGATCCTGAGGGAGATACTGCTGCCCTTTATATTCTCTTTTTGCGCACTGAACGCCTTGCTGCTGGTTGGCCGCCTTTTGCCTCTTTTTGAGCCCATATTAAAGGCAGGCACCGGCTTTAAGGATATATTCAAGTTAATGGCCCTGATCCTTCCCACATTTTGGGTCTTTGTCCTGCCCATGGCCACGGTTTTAGGGGTGCTTCTGGGCTTCTTGCGGCTTTCAAGGGACAGTGAGGTGTTAGCGCTTTTCGCATGTGGCGTTCAGCCGAAGAAGATGCTCGCCCCTGTGCTCCTTGTGACATTTTCAGCCTTTATATTGAGTCTCTTCATATCAGGCTATATACTCCCCGCGACAAAAAGGGCCTCCAAGACATTTTTGCTTCAGCTCACCCAGCTTGCCCTTTCGCGGGGTATCCCCCAGCGGATGTTTTTTACCCCCATCCCAGGACTTACAATCTATGCCCATGATGGAAAAGACGGCGGCAGGCGCCTTAAGGGCCTGTTTGTATGGGATTCGCGCAAAAAGGATTCCTCAAGCCAGATAGTGGCCAAAAAGGGGTCGATAATCGCTTCTCAAGACAGAAAAGAGGTCGCACTCAGGCTGGATGACGGGCAACTGAACATGGCAAGCCCTGATTATAAGGATGTCGATACGATGGATTTTAAGACTTACACCATAAGACTTAAACTAAGAGATGACGCCTATGAGCCGTCGCGGGGCGATTTAAGGATTGACAGGCTTTGGCAGGCGGCGTTTGACCCAAAAAATACAAAGGATGACAGACTTTCATATCTGGTGGAGCTCTATAAGCGGATAACCCTTCCAATAGGCACGCTGATATTGGGTCTTTTGGCCGCGCCGTTCGGGATATTTTTTGGGCGCACCGGTCTTTCGGGCGGCATAGCCCTTAGTCTCGCCGCGTTCTTGTCATATTATACCATCATGATCTTTATGGCCAATCTGGCCGAGGCGGGCATCACCCCCCCGTTTTTGAGTCTCTGGGTGCCCAACCTTGTCTTTTTGTTTATAACCATTGCAATGTTGTGGCTGCTCGACAGGAGGGGGCCCATAAGAGGCTGAAATCAAGACGAAATGAATGTGCTAAGCCGATACCTTTTCCGTTACTTTGCAGCCATGCTCGGTCTGGTCCTGCCAGGGGTCGTTGGCATTTATCTTCTTATCGAGGCGGCGGAAAAACTCTATGACATTATAGGTTCAGGTGCGCCTTTTATGGCTGGCGCATCATATTTTTTTCTCATCATCCCCAGGCTCGTTTACGAACTCGCCCCAATGGCCGTGATGCTGTCGGGCTTTCTGTCCGTGATGCTCCTTTCAAGACATGGCGAGATACTCGCCTTGCGGGCCTCAGGGGTGAGTCCGTGGTGGATAATCCGGTATTTTTTGCTTTTCGCCGTATTTATCTCGGCGCTCATGCTTGCCGCCCAGATTCTGTTCATCCCGAAGGCCACTGAGGCCGCCAAGACAATATGGCGGGTGGATATAAAAAAGCAGCCTTTAAAGGGCACGCTTAAGGATGACAGGCTTTTCTATCATGGCGAGGGGGATATTTGGACGGCGAGGCTTGCAAGGCCTGACGCCAAGGTGCTGCAAGATGCCTATATCATAAAATTTGATAATGATTATAATATCATACAAATAATTGGCGCCATGCGCGCAGAGTACCTGAATGACGAATGGGTATTCCATAATGGCTTTAATAAGATGGAGACTCCACAAAAAGGCCCGGGGTTTTATGTAAATACGTTTGATTCGCTAGGCGTAAAACTGGATGAAAGGCCGGAGGACTTTGTCGCGGTGCGGAAGCCGCCCGCTGAAATGAGCATGGTATCCTTGTGGAAGGGCATCCAGAGACTCAGGCAGTCAGGTTATGACCCCATCGAACAGGAGGCGGTCTTGTGGGGCGAGATAACATATCCGTTTCTGGGTGTCGCGCTTCTCTGGCTTGGGCTTCCCATTATGCTTCAAAAGGAAAGGGGCGGGCTTGCTATCGGGCTTGGGATAGGCCTTGCGTTTGGCTTTGCAACCCTGGCCTCCTGGGACTTTTTCATCGCGCTCGGCAAGACCGGCAAGCTGCCGCCGCTTATCTCGGCCATTATGACCCATCTTTTATTGCTGGGTGCGGGATTTGCGGCCATTAAGAGGATAAAATAGAAAAATAGGGGGCTAGGAGAGAGACGTTATGGATACGTCGGAAAAAGAGAGGATCAAAAAGGCACTGGCCGTGCTTAAAAAGCACTACAAAGACGCAAAGATAGCGCTTGATTATAGCGGCGATCCATTCCAGCTCCTTGTCTCGGTAATCCTTTCGGCCCAATGCACGGATGTCCGGGTCAATCAGGTTACCCCCATGCTCTTTGTCCGTTTCCCTGACCCAAAGGCCATGGCTGAGGCCCGGCTCGATGAGCTTGAGGGTATCATAAGGCCGACCGGTTTTTTCAGGAACAAGGCCAAAAATATAAAAGAGGCGGCCCGCCTCATTGTTGCTGAATACGGCGGACGGATACCTGATACAATGGATGAGATGATGAGGTTGCCTGGCGTGGCAAGAAAGACCGCAAACATCGTTCTCTATAACGCCTACGGGATAATCGCCGGCATAGCGGTGGATACCCACGTAAGGCGTCTGTCGCAGCGCCTCGGGATCACGCGGGAAGACGACCCTGTAAAGATAGAAAAGGAGCTGATGGCCATTGTCCCAAAAGAGGACTGGGGCGTCATCTCATATGTGCTGATCGAGCACGGGAGGGCTGTCTGCAAGGCAAAGAAACCCGCGCACGCCGTATGCCCGGTAAGGGATCTTTGTCCATCGGCGGATATTTAACAAGTCTGGATTAAACGCGTGTCCATTGTTTACGGTTGCTTTACCCTCTCATCCAGCTCTGCGACAAGCGCATCCATGGTCCTGTCCGTGCTGAGCGGATAAAATTCAATATCGGAAAGCGCATCCGTCGTAAACGCCCCCTTCTGTGCGAGATATACCTCCCATCTGCCGTCAGAGACCTGACCTTCCTTGCCGGCCCTTTCCAGAAGCCTCCGCCTTATCTCATCCTCTGGACATGTGCAGAGGATGAAACGTATATCGGCCCCGGCCTCTCTTGCGGCCTCTGTAAGGCGCGCCCGTTCACCCTTGTCTTTGTATGTGGCGTCGAGCGCTGCTGACTCGCCCTGCATCAGATGCCTGGCGCCGAGGCGCGCCAGCGCCCTGTATGTCCTTTTTGTAATCTCAGGGTTGTAGATGCCTTCTCCCATGGGCTCGATGTGCCGTTCATCAGGAGGTATCTTGAGGACCGTCTCCTTTCTGACCCTGTCTGAATTATAGACAGGCATGCAATGGGCGTCGGCCCAAGACGATGAGAGCGCACTTTTGCCGCTTCCGGACGGGCCGAAGAATACATAAAGCACCGGCCTTTTTACGCCCTTGGCATACCTTAAGGCAAGCCTGAAGTATTGCCGCGCCTGGTCCCCCGCCGACTTTCGCACATCCTTTTCTACCCCTTCCGCGGCCCATGTAAAACAGCCGATCTTGCCCCGTACGTACGCCCTGTAGCACTTGTAAAAATCCAGGACCCCGGCGAGGCCTATGTCTTCCATTCCTTTTGAGAAGGCCCTTACAAAACGGTTCGAAAGGCCTGGAAGGCCCTGATAATCAAGGTCCATGGCCAGAAACGCGACATCGGATGCGATGTCCCCGTACCTGAAGCGCTCGTTGAATTCGATGCAGTCAAAGATGTATACTTTATTCTTTTTTTTATCAAAACAGATATTCGCCGAATAGAGGTCCCCATGCCCCTCCCTTATCCTGCCCTTGATTACGCGTTGCTTGAAGGTGTCCCCCCCTTCGGCGATAAATGATCTGGTGTATCGGACTATATGATCATAGGTCTGCTTGTCTATGATCTTTCCCAGAAACGGCGCGGTCTGTTCAAAATTTTCTTCTGTGTTTTGGATTATAGTCCCGATATCGCCGAACCGGTTTACCTGATCGCCTGAATCAGCGTTTTTGTAAAAAGGCACAAGGCGCCGGACTATCATGTCGATCTCGTCCTCTCCGAGCGCGTCCATGTCTATCAAACGGGCCATCATGCCAGGGTCGGGCATGCGGGCCATCACGACGGCCCATTCCACCGGTTCCCCTTTGCCGTTAAGACTTATCCTGTCTCCTTCAGACGTGACCGGCTGGACATCAAGATAGATCTCAGGCGCCAGCCGGCGGTTCAGGCGCAGTTCCTCAAGGCAGAAGCGGCGGCGCTTCTCAAGGGTGGTAAAGTCCAGAAAGCCGAAGTCTATAGGTTTTTTCACCTTATAGACCTTTTCTCCGGCCAGAAAGACCCATGAGATATGGGTCTGTATCAGCCTCACTTCATCTACATGGTGGGGATAGGTCTTGGGATCAAGCATGGTTTTAAGCCAAACAGGTTCTTGGGTCATGTAGTCAGTCCTTATCCTTTTTTTGCGTGTTTTTTATGCAGGATTCGAGGCCATGAAGCCTTGCGCCCCATTGGCCGCCGTCTTCGATCATTGTGTCCCTGACCTCTTCGTCAAGCCATTCAAGGGTTATTTTGAGCGCTTCCGTCTTAAGCTCATCGTCCAGATACTCGCCCCACTCTACAACCACCACCCACTTACCGTCCATATATTCAACTAAGCAGGTTTCTGCGATGTCTCCCCTATCTCCGAGCCGGTACAGGTCGGCGTGGCAAAAGGGGAGGCGTCCGCCGCGGTATTCGTGGATAATGGCGAACGAGGGGCTTGTGACCATGCGTTCATCTATGCCGAGCCCTGAGGCGATAGCCTTTACGAGTGTTGTTTTGCCTGCGCCGAGATCCCCTGAAAGCAGAATCACATCTCCAGGCAAGAGCAAACCGGCCAGACATGAGCCGAGACCCATCGTGGCCTTAATTCCACAGAGTCTGAGACGTATCATTTTATAAGTCTGCGTCTCAAGAGCACGGCTGATATCCATGTCGTGATCACGGATGAGACTACGACTATCAAAAGACTCGGCACCCATCCATCAGTGATGTCGCCGTAGCAGAGTTTGCGGGACAGGGTTACTACATGTGTCAATGGCAGTGAGAGAACAACGGCCCTTGTGACAGGGTTCAATGAATCGACCGGAAAAAATATCCCTGAAAACAGGAAAAGCGGTGTGATCAAAAGCGATGTGAAATAGTTGAAGAAATCATAGTTATCCGCGACGGCGGTCGTTATCAGGCCCAGAGCCGAAAAGAATACGCCCTCGAGAAAAAGTATAGGTATCAGCGCCAAGGCCCACGGAGACGGCCATACGCCGAAAAATGGCATTACCATGAGCATGATGAGGCCTGAAACAAGACCCTTCGTGGCCCCCCAGACTACCTCTCCGATGGTCAGATCTCCTACGCTTACAGGCGTCATCAGTATGGCCTCGAAGGTGTGCTGGGTGGTAAGCCTGGTATAGGAGCCATAAGTAGCCTCGAAGGCCGCGCTGTACATAACCGCCGATGTCACAAGACCCGGGGCTATGAATTGCAGGTATGTCAACCCCTTTATCGGCGGTATGTGCCCCCCGAGGCCGTAGCCCATGGCAAGCAGAAAGAGAAACGGCTGGCCGAGGTTCCCGATGAGGCTTGCGGTTACGTGTCTCATCCAGACCCTTGCGTTTCTCATCCAGACCATTGAAGCGCGTGGCGTCATCACTCCTCCTTGAGTACACCTCCGGTCAGTTTCAGGAACAGATCCTCAAGATTTGCCGGCCGTCTGGTGACATGGCGGTGCTCGGCGGCCAGGGCCTCGAGTTCAGGGCATGGCCCCTTTGTGAAGACATAAAGGCGGTCCGCCCTGCGGTCAAAGTCAGCCTTGCATGAGCTCAATATCCTCTCTACTCCGTCTAATTCCTGTCTGTCACCTCTTATTTCAAATACATCCCTCCCGACCATTTCCTTGACCATGTTAGCAGGGTCTCCACCGGCTATCACCTTGCCCTTGTCCATTATCATAACCCTGGTGGCAAGGCGGGAGACCTCCTCCATGTAGTGGCTTGTCAGGAGCATGGTCGCACCCTTTGCCCTTAGTTCATCAAGCCGTTCCCATATGAGGTGTCTTGCCTGCGGATCGAGACCTATGGTCGGCTCGTCGAGTATCAGAAGCTCAGGGGAGTTTATGAAGGCCCTTGCGATCAGGAGCCTCCTTCTGAGCCCGCCCGAAAGGTGCTCTATTATGTCCTTGGCCCAATCGCCAAGGGCAAAAAAATCAAGCAGTTCATCCGCGCGTTGCCTTGCCAGCCTGCGCCTTATTCCGAAATAGGAGGCATAGGTCAGGAGGTTCTCGAGGACGCTCAGATCAGGGTCCAGGTTGTCCATCTGGGGCGCGACCCCTATCCTCATCTTGATTTCCGGAAGGCGTTCGACCATTGGCTCGTCAAAGATGTTGATTACCCCCCCGGAGGGGTGCACGAGACCCAGGAGCATATGTATGGTCGTGGTCTTGCCGGCTCCGTTCGGACCGAGCAGCGCAAGGCACTCTCCTTGGTCTATGAAGAGATCGATTCCGCCTACGGCCATCCTTTCGCCGAAGAATTTTGTAAGCCCGCTTATTTCCACTATGCGTGCGGATTTTCCAGGTGCCTTGTCGATACCGTACGGCATAAAGTTATTTGGATTCCTTGACCAGCATGAGATAAAACCAGCCGGGTGCCTTTAGGGTCCCGGCAATTTTGCCCGCCTTGTCTCCCTCGCCACAATAGAGATCCAGCCTGTACGGCCCTTTTATGGCGGCGCCCGCGTCTTGGTTGCACACAAAGGCCTCGAAGGGCCCGGTAGTGTCATGCCCGATGCCTGCCGGCATATCGAATTTAACCAAACAGACGGCGCCGGGCGGGTAAAACGTAGGGTCAAGGGCCACAGATCTAAAGGGTATCAATGTCTCGCCAAGACTTCCGAGCGGGCCTTCGTCTTCCCATTCAAAAAATATGTATCGCGGATTGCTTGCAAGGGCGTCTTTGAGCCTTTCGGGATTTTTGTCAGCCCAGGCGCGTATATGTCCCCAATCCGCCTGGTCTTTGCCGAGAAAACCATGCTCGATCAGCCAGGCCCCCACGCTTTTATATGGAAGCCCGTTGCTTGCTGCGTAGTGAATGAACCGGCGGCCCCCGTTCTGAAATTTCAAGATGCCAGAGCCCTGGATGTGGAGCATCAGGCCGTCTATGGGAGAGTCGATCCAGGCCAGAACCGGCGTATTTTTGGGGCCTTCGCCCGAATCTATTTCGCGCCTCGTATAATAAGGTATGAGCCTGTTTGCCGATACGCGGCCCCAGATGGTCATATTTGGCAGGTTCGGGTCAAAGGTCTTGAGATTGACGCCCACCAGGTCGTTGGGAACCGCATATACCGGATAATTGAAATGGCTGTCTGGTGAAAGGGACGCGGGGAGTTCGGGCTGGAAATATCCCGTAATAAGCATCGGGGGGCCTTCGGTGCCATTTCCGCGCCGGGCGTTGACCCTGTAAAAATCAAACTCCTTTACGAGTTTGTCGTGAAAGGCCCGGGGAGTGAGGTCTTCGTCAAGGAGTTGCAAAAAGGTTTGAAGGGTCTCTTTTATGCGGCGCATATCTATTGTTTTATTCCCAAATGCAACCGCCTGTTTTTGATCCTGCCTGGAAAGGGCTGTCAGGGCCTCCTTGATCGACTTTTTAAGCGACGCCTCATCGCCTTTTATGTCTGAAAGCGCCGGAATGTCTTGTGGTTCCAAACGCTCCAGCAAGGGCCTCGGCGCGGCGGTCTGTTTTTTGTGTTTATGGGCGCATGAAGTGATGGATGCGCAGGCCACGGACAGCAGGGCCGCCGCAACTACGACAAAAAGGACGCGGTTAAAGTTAAAGGCCGGTTGCCGCCACCTGCCTCTTGACAGCCAGGACGGATTCTTGCAGGGCATCTTTTTCCTCTGAGGTGAGTGGGAATTCCAATATCCGCTCGATACCCTTGTCCCCAAGGACGAGCGGGACCCCTAAAAAGACCCCGTTTATGCCGAATTCACCTTCAAGATATGCGGCGCAAGGCATCACCCGTTTCTGATTTTTAAGTATCGACTCGGCCATCTCGACCGCGGCGAGCCCTGGCGTTGTAAAGGCGCTGCCTGTCTTTAAGTGGCCTACTATCTCCGCGCCGCCATGTTGGGTCTTGTGGATGATTCTTTCGATCTCCTCCTTCGGCAGCAGGGCCTCGATGGGAACGCCACCTACGGTTGCAAGCCTCACGAGCGGGAGCATATGATCGCCGTGGATGCCCATTACCAGGGCGTTGACATCGGACGGCGAGACCCCGAGGACCTGCGCTATGAAGAAACGGTACCTAGCCGAATCCAGCACGCCCGCCATGCCGACAACCCGCTGTCTCGGAAAGCCCGATATCTTGAAGGCGGTATAGACCATGGCATCTATCGGGTTTGTGACCACTATAATACATGCCTTTGGAGAAAGACTGGCGACTTCTGCTGTAACACTCTTCACTATCCCGACGTTTTTGGCAAGCAGATCCTCGCGGCTCATGCCTGGCTTTCTGGCAAGGCCGGCGGTTATGATGATTACATCCGAGTCTTTGGTGTCACCGTAGTCGTTGGACCCGGAAAGCCTGCCATGAAAACCTGAAAGCGGGGCTGATTGGGCGATGTCAAGGGCCTTTCCTTGCGGCAGCCCCTCAACAACGTCCACTAAGACAACCAAGTCGGCCATACAGCGGCTGACCGCCCAGTGGGCCGCCGCAGTGCCGACCGCGCCCGCCCCTACAATGGCCAATTTTTTCTTTCCGTCTTCCATGAGGGCGGTATCATAGTAAAAAAAATATCTCTTTGCAATCCCGCAAGTCAGGCTTGTAAAATATATAGCTATTTGTTAGGTTAAGGCTATAATTATTGATATTTTTTTAAAATCCTCTGCAACACAGGGCTTAATATAATGGTTTTAGGTCATCTTTTAGGCTGGATATCAAAAGATCTGGCTATAGATTTGGGCACTGCAAATACACTTGTATATGTAAAGGGAAAGGGCATAATCCTTCGGGAGCCTTCTGTCGTCGCGGTAAAAAAGGATCCGCGAGGGACAAGCAAGACAGTCCTTGCCGTAGGAAAAGACGCCAAAATGATGCTCGGTAAGACGCCGGGCAATATCGAGGCCATACGCCCCATGAAGGACGGGGTGATAGCAGATTTTGAAGTCACCGAGGCGATGTTGAGATATT